>JBBDWZ010000130.1:0-10193 GCA_040902615.1 Gemmatimonadota bacterium
ACGGCATGGCGATCTATGCCGATAGGGATGACGTCGCGGATATCCGCGAGGAGATCGATGAACTGAATCGCGCAAATCGCGGCTCAGACCTGGCCAAGATTCTCGAAGAGCACAAAGACCTTCGTGAAGATCTGGCCAAGGTGAGGACGTTCTACGTCCCGCTCCAGCCCACCGGCTGCGTGTTCCAGGCCGTGTTGCAGCAGGAGCAGGTCCGGAAGAACAAGCAGCAGTAACTTCACCCGCTGTTCTTCGAGGCCAAGTTTGCGCCTGGCGAGAAATCGCCAGGCGCAATTCTTTTTGTTGCTGCGACCTGGGCCCAAAGCTGTAGACTCTTGCCCCGGCAGCGTTAGACTACGAAATGCCGATCACCGCTCCGCTTGTCGTTCTGGGCCAGCTCACGGCCGCCGCCTTCGCGGGCGGGCTCAATCTCTACCTCACCGTCGCCCTGGTCGGCATCAGCTCCCGGCTGAATCTGCTCCCGGCTCTGCCTCCCGGCCTCAAGGGGCTTGAGAACATACTCGTGATCAGCAGCGCGATCGTGCTTTACCTCATCGAGTTCGTGATCGACAAGGTGCCGCACGCGGATTCGATCTGGGACGCCCTGCACACTGTCATTCGGCCCCTCGGTACCGCACTGCTGGCAGCCCTCGCGCTGGACGCGGCTCCCTTGCATGTGCAGATCGGCGCCGCCATGCTCGCCGGCAGCATCGCCCTCGCCGCGCATGGGACCAAAGCCGGTTTGCGCCTCCTGCTGAACCGCTCGCCCAGCAAGATCCGCAACATGGTGATCAGTACGCTCGAAGACCTGTGCGCCGCCGCCCTCGCCGTGCTCGCGCTCCGATTCCCGGTCGCAGCCATCGGGGTCGGCGCCGGTGCAGCCCTGGTTTTGCTGCTCTTCGGCCCCGGATTCTGGCGGGTCAGCGCGCTGGCTGTCCGGGCCGTTGCCGCTCGATGGCGAGCCTTCTTCGGCAGCCCCGGGTGGCACACCCTGGCCGAAGTGCCACCCAGCCTGCGCAGCCTGATCGAGCCAACCCCGCTCGGCTGCGGCCCGCCAAGGACGGTCAGGGCTGCCTTGAAAGGGCTGCCCGGTGTCGGCGCCTACCGCAATGGCTGGCTCGTGCTTTCATGGGATCGGGCGAGTTTTGTCTATCGTTCGCTCATGGGCTCTCGTTGCCTGAGGCTGCCACCCATCGCTCAGCCCACCGTGCTCCTCGGGATCTGGACCGATGCCATCGAGTTCAAGGCAAACGGCGATCGCCAGTGTACGCTTTTCCTCCTCAAGGACGGACCCACGGCAGAAGTCGCCGTCGCGGACCTGAGCGGTGTCAAATGAACGAGGGCGGGTATCACGGTGGGGGAGGGGTTTTTTTAAGAGTTTTTGGGTGGAATCCCTGGGCGCCACCTGGGCGCTGTTACCCAGGTAAATCGGGTCCTCCACGATCGAACCGAGCCGGCGTGGCAGGAGCAACTTCAAATCCGAAATAGAGTTAGTTGATGGGTCCAGGAACCGTACTGGTCCGCTCTGCACAGAGAGGGTTTACTCGATCAACGCGTTTTTGTTATATTCGGCCAGCTATGATTGCAAACGTTTCGAGGGTTACCGGGTGCGGACTTGGGCTGAAGACAGGCCGCGCGAAAACCTCCAGCGAGCAGCGGGCGTGAGCGTTCAGGACCCCGCTGCTTTTGTTTTTTTAATCACCTCAGACCCCAGAACGACTGGACTCCATGTTCGTCAATTCCCGCGCGCTAGACTCCTTCGATCAATACCTCTACGACGTAGAGAAATACCCACTGATCGAGGAAGCACAGGAAGAACGAGAGTTGGCCCGCCGTGCCCGAGCCGGGGACAAAGAAGCGGCGGAGAGGTTGGTCACGGCCAACCTGCGGTTCGTGATCTCGTACGTGAAGAAGTATCAAGGCCGTGGATTGGGTCTGGCCGAGTTGGTCTGCATTGGCAACGAAGGCCTGCTCAAGGCGGTTAAGAAGTTTGATCCCGACAAGGGCGTAAAGTTCATTTCGTATGCAGTCTGGTGGATCCGGCAAACCGTGCTGCAGGCACTGGCCGAGCAGACCCGTTCGGTCCGCATTCCGCTGAACCAGAACTCGAATCTGGTGAAGCTGTCGCGCACTGAAACGGCGCTTACCCAGTTGTTGGGCCGCTCGCCGACCGACCAGGAAATTGCTGATGAAATGGGTGAGCCGGTCGAAACTGTACGCGCGCTTCGCCGCGTCGCCGCATCCGAGCTTTCGCTCGACGCGCCGATCGATCGCGGTGACCGCGACAGTGCTTCGTTTGGCGAGCGCTTTGCCGGTGCTGAAGCCGAAGACATTGAGGAGACGGTCGAGTCGCAGGCTCAGCGCGAGTTCCTCGACCGCATGTTCGAGAAGTACCTGACCGAACGCGAGCGCAAGATCCTGTATCTGTATTACGGGCTCGATGACGGTGAGGAGCGCACGCTCGAGGAAATCGGTTCACTCCTCGGTGTGACCCGTGAACGCATTCGCCAGATCCGCAACCGTGCTTTCGAGAAGCTGCGCGAAAGTCCCGATGGCGAAGCACTCGCAACGTTCTGGAGCTCGAACTAGCGGATCGCGGATCGCGGATCCCGGATCGCGGAAGGGACCTGGCGGAGACGCCGGGTCCTTTCTTTTTGGCTGTGTCTGCGCTTTCAACAAAACGATTGGAAAATGAATGATGTGCGCTGGCCGCGCCGGAATCGTCTTTCTACTGCTGGTCACGGCTTCCCTCCCTGCGCAGACGCCACCACCTGGCGATACCGCCAACGGCTGGAATGGTGGTGCTGCGCTCCAGCTCATGCTGCGCGCGCGTGCGCGCCGTGAACAACCGCGCGGTGACACTGCGCTCCGCAACTACTCCGCGAAAGCAACAGGTTTCGTCTATTTCTACCTCGACCGCAACCAGGCCGACGATCGCACACCGGTGAAAGTCGACCAGGTCGCACTCGAGCTGTTTTGGGCGGCACCCAACCTGACCAAGCAGCGCATAGTCGGACTGCGCGACAAAAGCCTTCTGCCCAACAAGATGTACTACCACCTCGATCATCTCACGGTGGTACAGAACGGTTTTGGCGACGTCATCCGGCTGGGTGATGGCGATGAAGTGAGTGATGTGCCACATCCAGCAGCACCGTCATCGGATACAGTGTACGATTTCCGATTGGCGGACTCGCTGCAGCTCAATTTCCCGCCTCAGCCACCGGTGCGGGTTTACGAGGTGCAGGTCAGACCAAAACACCGCGACCGTTCAGCCCTGGTCGGCTCGATCTTCATCGATCATGCATCGGCCGACATTGTGCGCATGACGTTCACGTTCACGCCCGCATCGTACGTCGACCGCCGGCTCGATTACATCAACATTTCGCTCGACAACGGCCTCTGGAGCGGGAGTTACTGGCTGCCCAACGAGCAATATGTCGAGATTCGACGGCAGATTCCGGAGCTCGATTTCGCGGCCGGTGCCGTCATCAAGGGCCGGCTGCGCGTCTACGATTACAAATTCAACCAGTCGTTACCGCGCGATTTCTTTTTTGGCCGGCCGATCGAAGCTGCCAGCGCAGCAGACCGTGCGCGGTTTCCTTTTGAGGAAGACATCCTCGCCGGCCTGAATCGGGAAGAGCTTTCACCCATACCTCAGATCGATGCGCTACGCGCCGAAGCAATCCGGCTGATCCGCGGGCGCAAGCTGTCCGGCCTGCCACCTCTTCGGCTGCACGTGCCGAACGCGTCATCCGTGTTGCGCTACAATCGCGCGGAGGGTCTCTACCTTGGGCTGGGCCTGACCTACGACCCGGCCGTGCGGATTCGTTTCGATGCACTGGCGGGCTATGCCATTGCCGCACGCAAGCCGGGCGGTTCGCTGGCAATTCGCCTGGAGCCAAATGCGGCTTCGAGCCTCGTGTTGCGCGGTTATTATCGTGAGCCGCGCGACCTGTCTCCGACACCCACTGTGCCCGGTGCGCTGAACACCATCAGCTCGCTCTTTGGCAATGACTATCACGACCTGTATTACGCTCGCGGTACCGAATTGCGGTACGCGCGGTCAGCCCTGGGCGAAGGGATCGTCAGCGGCAGCATTGGTCTTGAACAGCACGAGGAGATCGGCCGCAATGTGCTCACGGCACCACTTGGCGATGAGCCATTCCGTTTCGAAATCGGAGGAACGCGCGGCACTCTCCTTTTTGGACGGGGCTCGCTCGACCTGCCCGTATGGAGTTCGAGCGGCGTTGTGATCCACGCGCGCCCTGCACTCGAGGTCGGACAGTTCAGCAACGAAGAGGGTTCTACCTGCGGGTTGTTTCCGGGCGATCCATGCGGGCAATACGCGACGGGTGGCTACCTGCGCCCCGTAATCGAGTTCGACGCCGACTACTTCTCTGCATCACGAAAGTGGTCCACGAACACGTCACTTTCGCTCGGAGCCGTGTTCGGTGAACCACCGATTCAAAAAGTGTTCTTTTTGGGCGGTGTCGGAACCGTGCCGGGACATCCATCCCGCGAGATGATCGGACGCCGCTACATCCTGGCCTCTGTGGAAGTCGCGCGTGATGTCGCTGCGCCCTGGGTGCGGCTGCGTTTGACCGGCGCTGCTGGAAGTGCAGGCGGTAGCGAGCTGCCGTGGGACTCGCCGCGCGCAACCTATCACCGCGCGGCGAGTGCCGGTCTCGGCGTTGGCTTGTTATGGGACGTGCTGCGCCTCGATTACGTCTTTGCCGGCCAAAAGCACGGGTACCGATTTTTCTTTTCCGTACGACCCGACTTCTGGCACATGCTGTAGACCTTACTCAACTTCTTCGCCGTTGTCACCGCCGTTGCCGTTGCGCGGCGTCCCCAGCATGACCAGCTCACGAACCTGAACTTCTGCGGTCGGAATCGTGACACCGTTCTTCTCGAACGAATCGTATTCGATGCGCCCTTCGATGTAGAGCCGGTCCCCCTTGCGCACATATTCCTCCGCTACCTGCGCCAGGCGGTCCCACAGCGTTAGACGATGCCATTCCGTGCGGTCCTCGAAGCCGCCGTTGCGCGGTACGCGCCGGCTGGTTGCGAGTGAGAGGTGGGCTACTTTCGTCCCGCCGTTGGTCGTCTGGATGTCCGGGTCGCGCCCAACGTTGCCTACCAGTATCACCTTGTTGATCGATCGGCTCACAGCCGCCTCCTTGATTGAGTGTGAACCGAAGCTGCGCGCTTTCGCGGGGCAGCTGGATAGCTGGTTGCGTATACATCAGGCCGTGGCCCCATGAGAAGTGGGATCGACCCATTCGCGCATGAAAAGCGCGGTCCGATTCCGGACACCCGTGGAGCGCCAGAGCAATAGATTGCAACGTCTCCTCCATCAGGCCGAAGTGTCTTTGTTGCTGTCAAAGTGAGCAGCTAAGTTTGACTTGAATCGAACTGACTGACGCGCCGATCCGTTCAGGGCGTTAGGAATGTCAATGGCAGAGATGCTCTTTGATTGCACCTGAGACGCAATGATACCTTGACTGCCAAGTCGTGAGGACGTTGAATAACGCATGAACAACATCCGATCGCGTCTGCAACAATTCGTTGAGAAACAAAGGACGGTTTTTCAAGAGGCGCGGGCTGATCTCTTTTTCAAAATAATGCAGCCCAAGCGCGGAGAGAAAGTGCTCGATTTGGGGGGAAACCGCGGCCAATTCGCGGCGCTGCTGAAAGCCCGAGGCGAGCTTGCGATCACGGTCGCTGATGTAACTGATTTTTCAACGGAGTGCGCCGCGCACAAGTGCGATTTTGTTTTACTCCCCGAGTCCGGCACATTGGCATTTAATGACGAGAGCTATGACATTGTATTCAGCAACTCCGTCATTGAACACGTGACACTTCCCAAAACAGAATGCCGGTCGAAGGATATCACGCAACGCGAATGGGACCGGCGCTCAGCCGAAGCTCAGCTGGCGTTCGCGTCCGAGATCCGACGAATTGGTAAAGGCTATTTCGTACAAACACCGCACCCCAACTTTCCGTTAGACCTGCATCTTTGGCTTCCCTTCACAAGCCACCTGCCTCACCATGCACTGATTGATCTCACCGCGATCACGGACAGATGGTGGATTAAGCCGAGCTACGATCTAGATTGGAACTTGATAACCGAAGACCGAATGCGCTCGTTTTTTCCCGACGCCACGATCGCCATTGAGCGCGCGCTGGGTATGGCGAAATCATTGATCGCCTTTCGACGCTTAGTATGATCGTCGCTTTGCATACGACGACTCAAGTCAGTAGTCACCAATGCCTTCGTTGCTGATAGGGGCGACGTTTAGCTCAGAGATCATTGATGCCGACGGAGATGTCATTCGTTGCGGATCGTACGGTCGAGGCGTACGTGCAGGCGGTCGCGCGGCTGGCCCGCTTCTACAACACGTTCCCGGCGGTTCGTTTCATGGTCACAAGAGTTGATGCGCCTAGCCAATACCAGTGGCTTTCTGGTGCCCACGCGCGCCGGGATGCCGAAGCTGGCAACTGCCATATTTTGCATATATTTACAGCGCTTCATTAAAAGCCCGACGCGCTGGCCGTGCTCTTGCACCTCGGCCGATGCGTCTTATCAGGAAGGGTATTTGTGGTAATGCCGAAGGAACTGGACCGGATGATTGCGCGGGCGGGTGGTGGCCACTCGCTTTGGGAGCAGTCGGAAGTCGACCTGTCATACGTCGCGCGGAAAGCGCGTCTGGAACATGCCGCCGAAGTGCTATTGGAGCTGGGTTACGATCACCTGGCCAGTGACTTGTTCCGGCTCGAGCGCGAGGGCGAGCGTATGCGCGTGAGCACGATCGAACCCGCGGCCTGACGGCCGCGAGCCGCGCCTCATAAGATACGGAATCAAAGACAGCGACAGCGTCAGAGGCAGAGGCAGAGACAGAGGCAGAGACGGAGACAGTTTTCAGTGACAGGCTGGAGATACAGTGACGGCGGGTCAGAAGCGGTGTCAGGGAGAGCTACAAATACAGAGACAGGCTGCGGGTGGAAGCGCGCAAGCTGAAATGATCGTGGTTGGCTCTGTTAACTGACGCGAAGCTCTGAGGCCGTCACTGTATCTCACGGCTGACACTGCAATCTGATCTGGTTCTGTCTCTGATTCTGTCTCTGATTGCGGGTGGAAACGCGCAACCTGAAATGATCGTGGTTGGGCTCTGTTAACTGGTGCGAAGCTCTGAGGCCGTCACTGTATCTCACGGCTGACACTGCAAGCTGATTCTGGTTCTGTCTCTGGTTCTGTCTCTGGTTCTGTCTCTGGTTCTGTCTCTGGTTCTGTCTCTGGTTCTGTCTCTGATTCTGGCTCTGATTCTGCCTCTGATTCTGTCTCTGATTTTGTCTCTGATTTTGTCTCTGATTCTGCCTCTGATTCTGTCTCTTTCTCTGATTGCAGTTACTCGTCGCTCCTCACTTGCATTCGTACCAGTTGTTGCCCACGCCGGTCGCGACCTCGAGCGGCACGCGCAGCTGGAGCGCCGATTCCATCAATTGCTTCACCATCACGCGCGCGTCGGCAACTTCGGACTCCGGAACCTCGAATACCAATTCGTCGTGTACCTGAAGCAGCATACGGGTCCGCAGCTGCTGTTCTTCTATCGTCCTCTGGATGTTGATCATCGCGATCTTGATGATGTCAGCCGCACTGCCTTGAACCGGCGCGTTGGTCGCGGCACGCGCGCCAAACTCGCGCATGTTGTAATTGTTACTGTGGATCTCAGGTATATAGCGCCGGCGGCCGATCAGTGTTTCAACGAAGCCATGTTTGCGCGCATGCTCGATCTGATCGTCCAGGTAGCGACGCACTCCGGGGAACCGTTTGAAGTACTGCTCAATGAAGGTCTTCGCCTCGGCTACACGGGTCCCCAGTTTCTGCGACAGCGCCATCGGCCCGATGCCATACACGGTTGCGAAGTTGATGGTCTTCGCGGCGCCCCGCATCTGACCCGAGACGTTCTCGAGGTCGACACCGAACACGACCGCGGCGGTCTGTTTGTGTACGTCGATGCCTTTGAGGAACGGCTCCATGAACAGCTCATCGCGCGACAGGTGCGCCAGGATGCGCAGTTCGATCTGTGAGTAATCGGCGGCGACGAAGACAAAGCCATCCGCCGGAATGAAGCCCTTGCGTATCTCGACGCCCAGATCGGTCCGGATTGGAATGTTCTGGAGATTGGGATCGCTCGATGAGAGCCGCCCGGTGGCGGCCACGACCTGGTTGAACGTGGTATGAATCCGGCCGGTTTCCGGGTTGACCAGCGCGGGCAATGCATCGGCGTAGGTGCCTTTCAGCTTATCGATCTGTCGATACTCGAGCAGCAGGCGCGGCAGCGGGTGACCCTGCTGAGCCAGCTCCTCCAGAACGGCCGCGTCGGTCGAGTAACCGGTCTTGGTTTTCCGTGCAACCGGCAGCTTCAACTCGTCGAACAGCACGGTTCGCAACTGAGGCGGTGAACTAATGTTGAACGCGTGGCCCGCCAGCTTGAAGATCTCCTCCTGTAGCAGGTGCAGATCCTGCGCGAGCTTGTTGCGATAGCGATTGAAGAAAACCGGGTCGATGCGGATGCCGGCGCCCTCCATTGCGGCGAGCACGGGTATGAGCGGCATTTCGATTTCGCGATACAGCCGTTCGAGCGCCAGCTCGGGCAGTTGCGGCTGTAGTTTTGCCGCCAGCCGCAAGGTCACATCGACATCCTCGCCCGCATACTCGGTGACGCGCTCGACCGAGCACTCCGCGATCGAAACGCGATCCTTGCCTTTGCCGCAGAGCTCCTCGAGCGTCGTCGTGCGCATGTCGAAAAGCGCCAGCGCGAGCGAATCGACGTCGTGATCGCGGCGGCCCGGGTCCAGCACGTACGATGCGACCATGGTGTCGAAGTCGAGCCCGCGCAGCTCAATACCAACCCGCCTGAGCACGAGCAGATCATGCTTGAGATTGTGGCCGATCTTTCGAATGCCCGGATCCTCGAGCAGGTCGACCAGCGGCCGCATGGACTGTGAATCGAGCGGCGGCAGGTTCCGGGTTTCCACGTCGTCGAGGCCCAGCCCCGCGCTGCGATGCCGGAGCGGCAGGTAGAATGCTTCCCCCGGCACGAAGCCGATGCTGATACCGACCAGCTCCCCGCGTAGCGGGGAGCTGCTGCTGGTCTCGATATCGATGGCGATGTAGCCCAGCTCGCGCGCACGCCTGACCAGGTCCGCCACGCCCGCGGTGTCGGCGACCGCGCTGTATTTGCGTGGATACTCGCGCGCCGTTGCCTCTTCCGTCGGTGCGTAGTCGCGCACCAGCGTATGGAACTCCAGGTCGACGAAGAGTTGTCGCAAGCGATCCCGGTCGGGTGCCTGCACCCGCAGCTCAGCCAGCTTCAACTCGACCGGCAGGTCTTCCAGGATGGTGACCAGCTCCTTGGAGAGCCGGATGTCATCGGCGCATGCGATCAGAGCCTCGCGGGACCTCTTGTGGGTGACTTCATCCGCCCGCTCGAGGATTTGCTCGACGCTGCCGAACTGTGCGATCAGCTGCGCGGCGGTCTTGGGACCTATGCCGCGCGCACCCGGAATGTTGTCCGAGCTGTCACCGATCAGCGCCAGATAATCGGCTACCTGATGCGGCGGCACGCCCAGCCGCTCGGATGCATTACGCGTGTCGATCCATTCTTCTTCCACCATCGCATTACCGCCGCGGCCTGGATTCAACAACGAAATCCCCGGCCGGATCAGCTGGTAGAAATCCTTGTCGCCGGAAACAATCACGGCTTCCACATCCTGCTTGACTGCCTGCAGCGCCATGGTCGCGATCACGTCATCCGCTTCGTGATCGGCCAGCGTGATAATGGGGATGCGAAAGCCTTCGATGATCGACCAGATCCGCGGCAGCGTGGTGCGTAATTCGTCCGGCATTTTCTCGCGCGTCGCTTTGTATTCCGGATAACGCTCCTTCCGCTGACTCGTTCCGGCATCCACGACCACGGCGACATAATCGGGATCGTGCTCATTCATGATCTTGAGCAGCCAGCGGGTAAACCCATACGCCGCGGATGTATTCTCGCCACGCGTGGTGATCAATGGCCGCTGTATCAGCGCAAAGAATGCGCGATAAATCAGCGCGTACGCATCAACCAGGAACAACCGCGGCTTGGTTTTCTTCGGAGTCTGCACCATGTCCGGAAGATACGCGGCGGGGG
>JBBDWZ010000130.1:10203-31484 GCA_040902615.1 Gemmatimonadota bacterium
AACACACCAGCGGCGCGCACGCGCCGGGTGTCCAAAACAAAACGCCCCGCAACATGCGGGACGTCTTGTTTTGTCCGGGGCGGCTCTGGCCTTCGTAAGGTCAGGTCGCTGCTACCGCGCGTGCGACATTCGCGGCCTGGAGTCCTTTGTCGGTGTGCTTCACCTCGAACTCGACCTCTTCGCCTTCAGCGAGCGTCTTGAATCCCTCCATGGTGATCGCGGAGAAATGGACGAAGACATCCTCACCGTCGGGCTGTTCAATGAAGCCATAACCTTTGGCATCATTGAACCACTTCACCTTACCTCTGGCCATCGGAGCTGCCTCCTGCATCGGATTGGTACGCGGGTGTTTCGATAGGCGGGTAACGAAGGTACAGGAGTCGTAAAGGGCATGTCAAGAAAAATCTTAATCGATAGGTGTCCTAATCGTCCTACTCCCACAATGAAAATCATGCTTGCTTGGAGCCCATGATTCCTACTTATCGGTCTTTGGGGCGGTACCCTTGGAACCGTACAACCTTTCGTAAATGCGGGCGTTAAGCTGCACGACGCGTACGTAATCGCGGGTTTCATCGTACGGGATACGCTCGAGAAAGAGGTCGGGATCACCGGCTTCCTGGAAGTGGACCCAGCGCGCCATCCGTGAGGGTCCCGCGTTGTAGGCGGCCAGGACGTAATCGGGCCGATTCTTCCAGCTCTTCATCATGTCGGCAAGAAACTTTGCACCCATCCGGACGTTGATATCCGGGTCATGCAGCATGCTCGACTTGAAACGCTTGATTCCAAACGTCCGCGCGAGCCCGCGTCCGGTGGTGGGCATCACCTGCATGAGTCCCATCGCCCCGGCGCTGCTGACCGCGGTGGGATTGAAAGCCGATTCCTGGCGAATCAGCGCTACCATGAAATGCGGATCGATGCCGCGGCTGGTGGCCTGCTTGACGATGAGGTCGCGGTATGGGAACGGATAGGCAATGCGGAGCAGCCGCGTGTTCCAGACCGACCCTGCCGCGCGATAGAGCTCGCGGGCGATCGTAATCCCCACGGACGCGCGATTCCGGCGGTTCAATCCCTCGGCCAGCGAGTAGAGCGCAGGTACATTGCCATCAAAGTGCCGCCTGACGCGATCCTGCTCGAAGGTGGCGGCCTCATTCCAGCCGACCTGCCGCATAATGTCGATGCGGTTCAGGCCCGCTTCAGTCCGGCCGCTGGTCCGCGCGGGGGTGGTCGGGGACTCGCCGAGCCGGTCGGTGAAGACCGATTGGCCGAGCAGCTCGGCCGCTCGCAGGCCATAGTACGAGTAGGGATCCAGATCGCGCGCCTGACGCAGCCGGCTTTGCGCGGTGTCCCGCTGACCCAGGTCGAGCCGGGTCCGGCCTACCCAGAACACAGCCTGCTGATGGCGCACGCCAGTCGAAAACGCGGCCGCGTAGTCCTCGAATCGCTTCAAGGCGAGGTCTTTGTTGCCGGCGGCGAGTGCGATGCCCGCCAGGCGCATGTGCGCGATTCCGGCCGGCTCGGTGTGCGGACCGGCTTGGGTGGCTTGCTCGAAGAATTCGGTTGCTTGCGCTAGCTGCTGCTCATCCTGGGCAAGGTCACCGGCCAGGAAAAGCGCCTGCGCTGCGATTGGATGAGTCGGGAAGCGTTTGGCGACCTCGATCAAGGTTCGGCGGCCATCGGCCTCATCACCGCCGCGGTACTGCGAGCGGCCTGCCAGGTAGAGGGCCTCGGCCGCAGACGACACAGTCGATGCCCTGGCCAGCTCGGAAAACACTTTGGCGGCGTCGTTGTAACGTCCCGCGGCGAAATGCGCACGGCCTATCTCGAGGCGAACCCTCGCGATGGTGTCTGCGGGGATTCCGCTCGCGGTCAGGAATGCTCTCAATCCTTCCAGTCCGCGCTTCTCGTTGCCGTAGCGCAGGTAGATCCGCCCGATGCGCAGCTGGTGCTGGCCGGTGATTCCCGGCAGAGGACTCAGCAGGCGCGCGGCCTCGAGTGCCGCGTCCGAGTTTGGCCACACGTCCATCGCCTGCGTCAACGCAATTACCGCCGACGCGGTATCACCGGTTTCCAGCCGCATCTCACCGATCGCGCGCCACGCCTCGGATCGACGGCGCGGTGATCCGGCCAACTCCGCATAACTTTCCGACTGCCGCGTAGCACGGGCAATGTCGTTCGCATTGCGATAGGCTCGCACCTGGGTGCGCCACGCCCAATCGACGCGCAGCAGACTGTCCAGCGTACTCAGCCGCCGGTTCACATCGGCCGTATCGCCAACCGTAGCCGAGACTCCGGCGGCAAATGCGGTGATCCAATCGCCCAGGTTGGGCAACAGCCTGGCCGCGCTTTCGAAGCTCTTCAGTGCGGTGGTGTATTGTTTTGAATCGGTCTGACTGATCGCTCGCTTGAGGACGGCAATCCCGCGGTCACGCTGTGCCGCATCGACGCGCAGGTCGAGGTAGTACGCCAGATCCCGTGCAGCTCCGCTTCTGGTCCAGACGAAAGGCTGCGCCGGCCGGGCTCCGGACGTTTCGGCCCGGTCCACGCTCATGCCGACCGGAGCCGGAAAGAGTACAGCAGCAATCATGAAGGTGGCGGCACTCGCGTGGTACCGAAACATCAAGCGCGTGCATCTTCTTCCAGAGGAATCGTGTATCTCGTGCTACACGATAGGCCTGCACGAGTTCAGCCAGGCGGCGCTGTGGGCAGGGGAGCCCGTGGCTTCAATCGATTGGCGGCGGCTCGAAACGCGTGCTCGGACTGGGTCGATAGCTCGAAGCGGCCGAATCCGGCGCGATCCACGAACAACAGCTGCAACTGTCCACCTGCGGCGTTCTCGTAGATCCATTCGACCGCGTTTGCCTCTGTACCGACTTCGCGGCCGATGAATCGGTCTGCGACCTGGTCAGGCTGACCCAGCACGATATAAACCTCGCCGCGATCGGTTTCCCAGCCGGGTCTGCCCGACTCGTTGAAGTGCTCCGTGGCGAAGCGCACCCGTTGAAAGAACTCTTCCCGAAATTCGTTGACCGGTGTGGACGTCAGCGGGTCACGACGCTGCCAGAATTGATCCCAGCGTGACAACCGTTCGGTCTCGGTTGCGGTACGCAGTGAGTCCAGCTCGGCCGGATGTGCGATGTAATTCACGAAGCGCAGGACTTCATCGAAATTTGCGACCATCCATTGATCTGAGATGGTGATCAGCAGTGGCGAGCGGATCAGCTCCGCGCTTGCTCCTGCAGTGGAAGCCTCCAGCCAGAGCCGGCCCAGCGGTAAGGAACCGGTCGGTACATCGACGATCGCGTATCGCAGTGAGTCACTGCCCGCTGCAAACGTGGTCTGCTGCTGCCAGACCGGTTCGTTGCGTTCGTTCAGGATCCGCAGATGCACTTCCTGCCCGCCACGCGCGTGATACAACTCGAGATAGATCCGTGGGACCTCGGCACCATAGGGCACCGTATTGCGAGCGTTCACGATGAAGTCCGGCCGCGCGCCGCGATGTGCGCGCCCTTCGGCTTGGTAAACCACGATCGGTACTGCCAGCCTGCGCTGCTCATCGTAGGCCGGCACCTCGAGTGTATCGCGTCCGCGAAAACCCCGTGAGCTGAACCCATCGTTCGCCTGCACCTGCACGTTGTATTTGCCCGGGGTCAGTGCGATCACATCCTGGAATATGATGCTCTCCTCAGTGCGTCCGGTCTCGGCAAAACTGCCGACCCTGACGTTTTCGCGGTGTTCGACCCGTTTGATGACGACCGAATCGCGCAGAAATGAAATCACTACGCGATATTCGCCAATGAAGCCATCGGCATCGCGCTGAAAGCGAAGCGCGCTGGCCGGCAAGGAAAGAGCGAAGAGTACGTAAGTCGAATCGCGTGGCCCCGCCATCGTGGCCAGGCTCGCGACGCCGGGGAAATCCGGAGGGCCGGCCATGAAACCGAGCTGATGATACACCTCGAGCGGCCGTGCAATCGACATCATGCGTGGCACACCCGCCCCGCGCCGCGGGTTGGGGCCGCATGCGGTGAGTACGACCAGAATTGCGCTGGTGACTACTGCCTTGATCAATCGGTCCTGACCTGGAGTGGAGCGAGGAGCGATGAGCGACGAGCGACGAGCAACTTCGCCTTCGGGCCCGCGCAGGTGACACAATTGTAGCTAAATGCCGAAGCGCGCGTAGCGGCAGTGATGCTTTCAAGCGCGGGCCCGTGTGGGCTGTTACTCGTCGCTCGTCACTACGGGCTCGTCGCTCCTCGCTCGTCACTCACGCCCGCGTGCCGCCCAACGCCACAAAAGCTGGCTCTTTGATACACGCGGCGAACTGGCCCGGTGCCTTTTCGGCCAGCGGCGGGACAATGCGGGCGCAATCCTCATCTTTGAGTGGATGCTGGCAGCGGGTGTGGAAGACGCAACCGGATGGCGGTGCTGCGGGGCTGGGGATGTCGCCGGCTAGCACGATGCGCTGACCACGGCGCTTCGGGTCCGGTTGTGGCACTGCCGAAAGCAGGGCGCGCGTGTACGGATGGCGCGGCTGGCCAACCACGGCAGCTGCCTCGCCTAGCTCGACGACACGCCCGAGATACATCACCGCAACCCGATCGCTCACGTGCTCGATCACACTCAGATCGTGGGCAATGAACAAGTAAGAGAGGCCCAATCGTTTTTGCAGGTCACCCAGCAGGTTCAAGACCTGCGCCTGCACCGAAACGTCCAGCGCGGACACCGGCTCATCACACACGATGAAATCAGGCTCGACCGAAAGCGCGCGGGCAATGCCGACTCGCTGGCGCTGTCCACCACTGAACTCGTGCGGATAGCGCGCAGCGTGCGCAGGTAAAAGGCCGACCAGATCGAGCAGCTCGCGCACTCGCGTGCGGGCCGCCTCGCCGCTGGCCAGTCGATGTACTCGCAAAACTTCACGCAGCGTGTCACCTACGGTCAGGCGCGGATTCAGCGAGCCGAACGGGTCCTGAAACACGATCTGCGCGCGGCGTCGCAGCTTGCGCAGATCATCCGCCTGCAGCGAAAACACGTCCTCACCACCAAACATGGCGGTTCCTGCGGTCGGCTCGATCAAGCGCAGCAGCGTGCGGCCCGCCGTGGTCTTACCGGAACCGGACTCGCCGACCAATCCAAGGGTTTCGCCCCTGGCAACCCAGAAGGTTACGCCGTCCACCGCCTTCACCTGGCCCACGGTCTTATTGAAGAGACCGCGTTTGATCGGAAAATGCTTCTTCAATCCCTTCACATGCAGCAGGACATTGTCGGGTGGTGTCAGGTCATCCGGTGTACGTCCGCGCAGGTCGGAGTCGCCTTTGCTCGGCGGTAACCGTACGGTCGGCGTCGGGGGCGGGGGCGGGGGCGGGGGCGTGGGTGTCGTGCTCACTCGGCACTTCCTGATTCGCGCTTCACTTCGGCTTCCGGGCGCTCACCAGTAGCTGCCGCAACGCGGTGATACGCTTCGGCCGGTGCGATTTCAGTTCCTTCCGTAAACGCTGCATAACCGCCGCGCGTGCGGAGCACAGCCTCACGCCGCTCCGGATACTTCTCGAGCCAGCATCGTGACAGGTGCTCGCGCATCGTATTGCCGACGCCCCCGCCCCCGCCCACGCCCCCTGCTGTCATTAACTCAGGATGCTCTTTAACACACAGATCCCAGCCATATGGGCACCGTGTGTGGAAGCGACAGCCAACCGGCCACGCTGTCGCACTGGGCACTGATCCAGGAATCACGGTGAGCCGATCCTTGCGCTCACCCAGCCGAGGTATGGCTTGCAGCAGGCCCACCGTGTATGGATGGCGCGGGTTCTGGAAAATCTCGGCAACGGTGCCCTGCTCGACGATTTCACCGGCGTACATCACGGCGACGCGGTCACAAACTTCGGCGACCACACCGAGATCGTGAGTGATCAGCACAATGGCCATGCCGAGGCGCTGTCTCAATTCGGCCAGCAGCTCGAGGATTTGCGCCTGGATCGTGACATCCAGCGCGGTGGTCGGCTCATCCGCGATCAATAGCGAAGGCTCGCAGGACAATGCCATCGCGATCATGACACGCTGGCGCTGCCCGCCGGACAGCTGGTGTGGGTAGTGATCTACACGTTCCTCGGGGTTGGGTATGCCGACCAGCCGCAGCATCTCGATGGCGCCGGCGCGCGCTTCGGCTTTCGGCTTCTTGCGATGCAGGCGGATCGCCTCGGCAATCTGGTCACCAATCGGAAAGACCGGGTTCAGCGATGTCATCGGTTCCTGGAAGATCATGGCGATCTCATCGCCGCGGATCTCACGCATCCGATTCGCGCTGACCTGGAGCATGTCTTCATCGCGCAGCCTGATCGAGCTGCCTTCCATGATTTTGCCGGGCGGCTCGGGTACCAGTCGCATGATGGAAAGCGATGTCACCGATTTGCCGCAGCCACTCTCTCCTACGATGCCGAGTACTTCTCCCTTGATCACGCTGAACGACACACCGTCGACCGACTTCGCGAGTCCGGCGTCCGTGCGGAAATACGTCCGTAGATTTGTAACTTCGAGCAGTGAACCGGCCGCAGCGGTTGGCGATCCGCGATCCTCGATCCCTGATCCGCGATCCGCGATCCTCGATCCGCGATCTGCCATCAGGTCCTCAACCGTGGATCGAGAGCGTCGCGCAGGCCATCGCCGACCAGGTTGAATGCGAGCACGGTGATGACGATGGTGAGGCCGGGGAAGGTCGCGATCCACCATGCGCCCAACAGGTTGTCGCGACCATCGGCCACCATGTTGCCCCACGATGGCGTGGGGGCCTGGATGCCCAGCCCGAGGAACGAGAGCCCTGCTTCCAGCACGATGGTGTTGCCGATGCCGAGTGTAGCCGTAACGATCACGGGTGCCAGCACGTTCGGGATCAGGTGCCGCATGATGATGCGCCAGCGTCCGAACCCAAGTGCACGTGCGGCCTGGATGTACTCGCGCTCACGCAGGCTCAATACATCGCCACGCACGATGCGCGTAGTGTTGGGCCACTGGGTCAGGCCCAGCACCGTGATGATGATGGCGATTGATGGACTGAACAGAGCCACGATCATGATCAGCAGGATCAGGCGTGGGAAGGCCAGCACGAGATCGGTGAAACGCATGATGGCGCCATCGATCCTGCCACCGAAGTAGCCCGCGATTGCACCCAGCATCGTACCCAGCGTCACACTGATCGCGGTGGCCACGAAGCCAATGGCCAGCGAGATGCGCGCACCGTACAGAATTCGCGTGAGCACATCACGGCCGAAGCGGTCCGTGCCCAGCCAGTGCTGCATGGACGGCGCATTGTAGCTGGTTTCGACTACGTTCTCCTGTGCAATTGGATCGTAGGGTGCGATCAGTGGCGCAATAATGGCCACGACGTAGAGCACGACGATCAGAGCGAGGCCTGCGAGTGCGAGCCGGCTTTTGCGGAAGTGGCGCGCGGCGATGCGCCATTGCGAGTCACCGGCAGCATTGGCGCGCCTGCGGCCGATCGTCAGGTCGTACAGCGCCATGGCCCAGATCCCGATCAGTCCGAAAACGAATGCACCGGCCGCAATCACATCATCGAGTGAACCGCTCCCCCAACCCAGCAGCCGCTCGCTGCGGATGAAGAGAATGCCCAGGAACGCGCCCCAGGAAATCAGGAACAGCAAGCCCCGCGTCAGGGCGCCCGAAAGGATGTGACCGAGTCCGGGCAGGAGTGCGGAAGCGACCAGTGCACCGGTCGACACCTTCGGTGGCGGCGCTGCCGCAACCTCGTTTTCGAGCCCGTCGGTTGCGATCAAGAGCGGCTGTCCGCTTTCGGGATCGCCACCCGAGATCGAGGTCACCCGGTTCTGCTCAGTCATAGCGAATCCTCGGGTCGACCACCGCGTACAACACGTCGGCAATCAGATTTCCTAGTACGACCATGACCGCGAAGATGAAGGTCGTCGCCATTACGAGCGGGTAGTCGCGCTGGAAGATTGCATCCACGATCACACGTCCCATGCCGGGCCAGGCGAAAATGTGCTCCACGAATACGGCGCCGCTGAACAGGAACGGCAGGTACAGGCCGAGCAGCGTCACGACCGGAATCAGCGAGTTGCGCAGGGCGTGCTTGATGATCACGGTGCGCTCCGGCAGGCCCTTGGCGCGTGCGGTACGCACGAAGTCCTGGCGGATCACCTCCAGCATTTGACCGCGCGTGTAGCGCGCAATGCCGGCGGCCAATGCGAGCGTCAGTGTGGTCACCGGCAGGACCAGGTGTGCGAGTCGGTCGCGGATCTGCTGGCCCGCCGACATGAAATCGTAGTCCACACTGGTAACGCCAGTGGCCGGCAGCGCGATCGGCAGACCCCAGTCGCGCACCTTCAGTGCAAAGACCAGCATCAGCATCAGTGCCAGCCAGAACGACGGCATGGAGTAGAAGAAGAGCGACACGACACTGAGAATGCCGTCGGTGAATGAGTACTGCTTTACCGCCTGCACTACGCCGATCAGGATTCCGAGTGCGTAGACCAGAACCAGCGTGACACCAGCCAGCAACAGCGTATTGGGCAACGCTTCCATCAGGATGTCGATGACCGGCCGGCTCTGCGCGAAGGAGTAGCCGAAGTTGCCGGTGAAGAACTGGCCCATCCATTTCAGGTATCGGATGTAGATCGGCTGATCCAGCCCGAAGTTGCGGCGCAGCTGTTCGACGACTTCGGCGGGTATGTTCGGATTCAGGTATGCGGCGGTCGGATCGCCGGGCGCGATGGCCAGCACGAAGAAGACCAGGGTGGCGATTCCGAGCAGCAGCGGAATCGCTGCCAGCAATCGCCGAAGAATGAACGAGCCCATGGCCCTAGCGGCCGATGCGCCACTGCGGCACGCTCATGAACTCACCGCGTGCGTCCATGGTCACGCCTTGCACGGTCTGGCTGGCCACGGCCAGCTCATTCAGCCAGTACATGAAGGTGAGCGGCTGCTCGCGATTCAGGATCTCGGTGATCTGTTTCCAGGCCGCACGCGCCTGGGCTTCGTCGGTTGCAACCGAGGCCTGGTCAATCGCGCGATCCAGTTCGGGCAGGGCGACCGAGCTGCGATTGGCCGAACCTTTGACGGCCGCGTTTTTCGAGTGCAGCAGCGCCATGGGTGCTGCCGCCATCTGGAAGTTGTCCAGCACCCAGCTCGTGAATACCGCATCGAAATCGCGATTGACGTGCTGCGTGCGGAGCGTCTGGAATTCCATTGCGCGCAGCTGCACTTCAGCGCCGACTTTCCGCAGCTGTGCCTGCACCATTTCGGCGACTGCGCGGTTCAGCGAGTTGTCCGTGCTCAGCAACGTGAAGCGAAGAGGCTTGCCGCCCTTTTCCCGAAGACCATCGCCATTTGCATCGCGCCAGCCATCCTGCTCGAGCAGCTGCATGGCCTGCTGCTGATCGAAGGGGATGGGCTGGACATCGCCCGGATACAGCGGATGCTTCGGCGGCACTGTACTGGTCGCCACCGCGCCCTCGCCCGAGAGCAGCACATCGATGATTTCCTGGCGATTCACGGCCATGGATAGCGCGCGACGGACGGCCGCGCTGGTGAAAGGCGCCCGCTGGTTGTTCCAGCCGATGTAGTAGACGGTGCGCCCCTGAAATGAAAACAGCCGCTGGGTCTGATCGTTCTTGATCTGGGGCAGCTGGTCCGGCAGCAGCGGAATGTCGACGTGCACGCCGCCGGTCTTCAGCTCGGTCAGCATGGTCGGCGCTTCCGGAATGATTCGGAGCACCAATCGGTCAGCCGCGGCAGGACCGCCCAGCGCGGCCGGATAGTCCGGATTCGGTACCAGCACGATGCGCTGGTTGGCCTGCCACTCGGAGAATTTGAACGGACCGCTGCCCACCGGCTGGCGATTGTACGGCGCGTTCTTCAGCTCCGCCGCGGCAACGTTCTGCAGTAAATGTTTGGGCACGGGCGCCCACCAGAAATCTTCGAGCGCCTGCGCGTGCGGCCGAGCGAAGTGAAAGCGGATGTGCGTGCTGTCAACGATCTCGGCGCGGTCGACTTCGGGCAGAAACACCGAGCCGATGCCGGAGGCCGCCGCCGGATCCTTGGCCAGATCGAACGTAAACTTCACATCGTCGACCGTGACCGGCTGGCCATCATGCCATTTTACATCGTTGCGGAGCTTGAAGACGACGCCGGTGTCCGCGGTCAATTCCCACGACTCGGCCAGGTGCGGCTTTACTTTCAGGTTTTCATCGTACTGGATCAGGGGCGTGAACAACGCGTAGTTGATGATCTCGCCCGTGTACTGATCGGTGTAGGTAACCGGATTGATACCGGCCAGGTCGGACCGGATGCCGACGACGACGGTTCCGCCGCCGTTGCTGCTCGGGCGATCGGTTCCACCACATGCCGCCAGCCAGAGCGTCGTGGTAACAATACCGACGCTGATTCCCCTCGTTGCTCGTTGCCTGTCGCTCATCACACGCATCCCCTCCCTCACCTCTCCCAGAGCTATACCCGCCAGGTCCACTCCGCGTCCAGGTAGAGCGCCGTCAATTCATTGGCCCGCGTTTGCTCGCTCGCATCCAGAGCCGCGGGCGCAAGAGCAATGCCGATCTCCGTCTCGAATGCCGCTGCCAGACTGGATTGCAATTCCGCCCAGCCGGGCGCGGATCCAAGGACCTCGGCCACGGTGGTCGCTGGTTCCGGATCGGCCTTCCGTCCCAGCAGTTCATCCGCCAGGGTCTGATCACCGCCCAGAAGTATCGAACCGTGCTGGAGGATGGTTCGGCGTTCACACCGTTGTGCACTGCCGATCAGTTTCCGGCCTCGCACGCCGACCTCGCCCGGCGCCGTGCCGGCAAAGCACGAGCCCGCGCGCCGGAAGGTCGCCGCCGTCGTGTTTTCGCTCGCTGCCTCCGCCGGCACCCCCAGCTGTACCAGACCGAAGAGCAATGCCCGGTTGATGGCTGCATAGGCCACGCGGGGCGATCCAAACTGATCGGCTCGCACACACACGCTGTAGGTGAGCTCGCGATCGTGCAGCACAGCCAGCCCACCCGTTGGCCGGCGCACCAGATCCAGACCGCGACCCCGCAAATCCGATAGCGCGACCCGCGCCGGCTGATTGCGCCCGAGCGAAAGACAGGGCGGGTCCCACCGATAGAACCGGAGTGTCGGGGCCGCCCCATCTTGCACGCTTTCGAACAAGGCGTGATCGATCGCCATATTCGCCGCGCCGGCAGCCGCTCCATTTACCAAGAGTCGCCAGGTCCTTAGTCTGCTAAAAATCGAACGTTTCTCCCGGCTCCAATACCTTCACTTCAGCTGCGCTTCCCACTTGCTTTACGAATTCCTGCGGGTCCTGCTGGATCAAGTCAAACGTATTGTAGTGCATCGGAATCACGACCCGCGGCTGAATCATTTCGACCGCGCGAACGGCGTCAGCCGGACCCATTGTGTAGTTGTCTCCGATGGGCAGCAGCGCAACGTCCACGCGCCCCTGGAGCAGCTGCATGTCCATGATCAACGCGGTATCACCGGCGTGATAAAGGCGCGTGCCCTGCAGATCGAGCCACCAGCCGGCGGGCTGCGTTGTGTATGCACCGTCGTCATCGCCAGCGACCTGACCCCCATGCATGGCCGGCGTCATCTTGGCGTAACCGAACGGGAAGTTGTAACCGCCTCCAATGCTCATACCGTGCCCGTACTTCACGCCCTTGGACTGCGCAAAAGCAACCAGCTCATAGGTACCGAGCAGCGTTGCCCCGGTTTTCTTGCAGAGTTTGATCGCGTCGGCGAAGTGATCGGAATGGCCGTGGCTGCAGAGAATGAAATCGAGGCGGTTTATCCGGTCGGTCTTGATGTCCGCGACAGGATTCTCATCGAGCCACGGGTCGAACAGGAGCTGGTGGCCACTCGAGGTTGCAAGCGTAAAACAGGAATGGCCATGCCAGGTGAGGCGGTTCATTGACCGATGTGCGCTGCATACTCAGAGGAGCCCAGGAGCTGATCCAGCTCTTCCGGCTTGCTGACGCGGACCTTGATCATCCAGCCCTTGCCGTACGGGTCATTGTTGACCAATGCCGGATCGTCGCCCAACGCGCTGTTGACCTCGATGACCTCACCACTGACGGGGCTGTACAAATCGCTGACCGCTTTCACGGCCTCGACCGTGCCAAACACTTCCATGCGCGCAAATTTGTCACCTGCGCTGGGCAGCTCGACGTAGACGATGTCGCCCAGCTCGCCCTGCGCGTAGTCCGTGATGCCAACCTGGTACTCGGCCTCGCCAGTTTTCTTCAGATACTCGTGTTCTTCGGTGTAAAGCAGGTCACCAGGGATCTCCGCCATTCTCAGCTCCGTTGGATGGTTTGCTCAGACCTGTTTGGGCGCCGGATCATCGCGCACATCATTCAGGCGCCGGATGATTTCCGTGAGCCGACGCAGCTCGCCTTCAATGATTCGAAGACTGTCACGCACGTCTTCATTGGTGACCGCGGGATCGTCCAGCAACAGTTGCACGTGGCCGAGCGCGGCGGTGATCGGATTGTTCGCGTCGTGCCGAACCTTGCGAATCAGATCGATAAAGGAGCGGTAGCGCTGTTCATCCATGGTTCCCACTCCCGGTCAAAGAGGCCCTAAGAGTCCGCCCGGCAGGCGCGCTGTGCAAGAGGTCGGTCACGCAAAGCTTGCGGAAACCTTTCGGGGGCTCCAGAGTAGTAGGTGCGAACGCCCAAATCGTTTCTTTAAAAAGGAGGTGATCCCTTGTCCAGTACCAGTTTTTTCCGTAACCCGACACGGGCAAGCGATCGCCTGATCGGCATCTAGCCGAACTCGCGAAGACACTGCCGCAGACGTCCGGTGCCGATCGCAGGCATCGCGTCGGGTTGCGGAAAAGCTAAACAGAGAGCCGTCGGCCAAGTGCCGGCGGCTCTTTTGCGTTCGCAACGGCGAGCTCGCTTTCCACTGCACGTCGTCGCGGGTACCTTCAAGCTTCCGAACCTGATTGGCACACAAGGAGTTTTTAGAGTCATGACGCTAGTAGTCCCCGAAGCCGCACCCCAGCCTCTCACGGTACTGACCGATGAGGAAACCATGTTTCGCGACATGGTGCGTCAGTTTGCCGAGGAAACCATCGCGCCGCGTGTGTCGCGCATGGATGAGGATGCCAGTCTCGACTCCGATTTGCTTCCCAAGATCTTCGAGCTCGGGTTGATGGGGATCGAGATCCCGGAGGCCCTGGGCGGCGCTGGCTCTTCCTTCTTCAACTCGGTGCTGGTGGTCGAGGAGCTTTCCCGGGTCGACCCGAGTGTCGGCGTACTGGTCGACGTGCAAAACACGCTGGTCAACAATTGCGTGCTGCGCTGGGGCAGCGAGGCGCTGCGCGCGGAATACCTGCCGCGCCTGGCCAACGACGCGGTCGGCTCGTATGCGCTTTCCGAAGCCGGCTCCGGTTCGGATGCATTCGCACTGACCACGCGCGCTTCCGAAGATGGAAAACACTGGCGCCTGGACGGGCGCAAGCTTTGGATCACGAACGGAGCCGAAGCCGGCATTTACATCATTTTCGCCAATGTCGACCCTGCGGCCGGCTACCGCGGCATAACCGCGTTTCTGGTCGAGCGTGAGACTGCGGGTTTGTCCGTGGGCAAAAAGGAAGACAAGCTCGGCATTCGCGCATCATCGACCGTCGAGTTGATTCTCGATGGCTGCCTGGTGCCCAGGGAGAATGTGCTGGGTGATGTGGGTAAAGGCTACAAGATCGCGATCGAAACACTCAACGATGGCCGTATCGGTATTGGCGCGCAAATGCTCGGCCTGGCCCAGGGTGCGCTGGACCATACGTTGCGTTACGTGCAGGAGCGCGAGCAGTTCCGGCGGCGCATCGCGGATTTTCAGGGTGTGCAGTTTCAGCTCGCCCAGATGCGGACTGAAATCGAAGCCATGCGGCTGATGGTGTACAACGCTGCGCGGCTCAAGGATGCAGGACGGTCGTTTATCGTGGAGGCGGCCATGGCCAAACTGTTCGCCTCGCAGGCGGCGCAACAAATTGCATCCACCTGCATCGATCTGCACGGCGGCTACGGCTTTACCAAGGAGTATCCGGTAGAAAAGCTCTACCGCGATGCCAAGATCGGCACGATTTACGAAGGCACGTCAAACATGCAGCTGCAGACCATCGCCAAGTATATCCTGCGATGAGTGACCAGTGACGCGACGAGCGATGAGCAACGGATAACGACCTATGAGCACAACGGCTGAAAAGGCGAGGACGGCGCCAGCAGCAACGGCGCAGGTGAGTGAGAAAGAAGCACGGCAAGTTGCGGAAGCTGCACGGGAGACGGAATGGTCGCAACCCAGCTTCGTGCGTGAGCTTTTCCTCGGCCGTCTGGATTTGAGTCTGATTTATCCGGGTCCCAAGCCTGATCCGGAGGAACAGAAGCGCGCGGCCGAGTTCCTCGGCAAAGTCGAGGCTCTGCTCAAAACCGTTGATACGATCAAGATCGAGGACGATGCCAAGGTTCCGGATTCCGTCATCGATGGGCTGCGCGAAATCGGGGCGTTCGGCATCAAGATTCCGCGCGAATACGGCGGTCTGGGACTCTCGCAGGTCAGTTACAACCGCGCGATCGCGCTGATTTCCATTCACTGCTCTGCACTGGGTGTGTTGCTCTCTGCGCACCAGTCGATCGGTGTGCCGCAGCCGCTCAAGATGTTCGGCACTGAAGAACAGAAGAGGAAATACCTGCCGCGTCTTGCTCAGGGCGCCATCTCCGCGTTTGCGCTCACCGAGCCTGACGTCGGGTCGGATCCCGCGCGCATGACCGCTTCAGCGGATCCAACCGAAGATGGCAGCGCGTACATCCTGAATGGCGAGAAGTTGTGGTGCACGAACGGTCCGATCGCCGAGCTCATGGTGGTAATGGCACGCACGCCGGCGCGGGAAGGCAAGCGCAAAGGCATCACGGCTTTCATTGTCGAGAGCAACTCGCCGGGTGTGGAAACCATCCACCGCTGCGAGTTCATGGGCCTGCGCGGCATCGAGAACGGTGTTATCAAGTTCACCAATGTGCGCGTGCCGAAGGAGAACCTGCTCTGGGGCGAGGGCAAGGGACTGAAGCTCGCCCTGATTACGCTCAACACTGGCCGATTGACGATACCGGCCACTTGTGCAGCGGCCGGCAAATTCTGTCTGAAGGTTGCGCGTGAGTGGAGCAACCAGCGGCAGCAGTGGGGCGCGCCAGTCGGGAAGCACGATGCGATCGCGCAGAAGATCGCGGACCTGGCCGGCTACACGTTTGCCATGGATGCTATCGCAGAGCTTTCATCCGCACTCGCCGATGCCGGCAAGTCTGACATTCGGCTCGAGGCCGCTATTGCGAAGATGTTCAACTCCGAAGCTGGCTGGCACGTCATTGATGAGACCATGCAGATCCGCGGCGGCCGCGGGTATGAAACCGCAAAGTCGCTCGAAGCGCGTGGCGAAGAGCCAATCCCGCTCGAGCAGGCAATGCGTGACATGCGAATCAACATGATCTTCGAAGGATCCAGCGAGATCATGCGCCTTTTCATTGCGCGTGAAGCCGTCGACCCGCACCTGTCGAAGGCCGGCGCCATGGTCGATCCCGACGCCAAGGCCGGTGACATGGTCAAAGGAGCAATGGGACTCGGACTTCATCTGGCCGGCTGGGTGCCCGGGCTGGTCGCGGGTTGGGGCCGCTGGCCGCAGTACTCGGAATTCGGCCAGCTCGCACCGCACCTGCGTTTTGTGAGCCGGGCGGCGCGCAGATTGGGCCGCATTCTGTTCTATGCAATGACGCGATTCGGACCCAAACTCGAAAAGCGCCAGTCCGTGCTCTTCCGGCTGGTCGATGTCGGCGCCGAGCTTTTTGCGATGGCCGCGACCTGCGCGCGGGCAAAGACTTTGGCAGATGCGGGGGAAGACCGCACAGTTATCACGCTGGCCGACAACTTCTGCCGGGGCTCACGCCGACGAGTGAAGAAGCTGTTCCAGGAAGTCTTTGACAACGACGACGTGCGGGACTACCGATTGGCTCAAGACGTGTTGGCGGGCAAGTACACCTGGCTCGAACACGGGCCGGGCGCGAAGTAGCACAGAACGTGACAAATTCGTTGTGCCACAATGGAATCCTTGCGCAGCGATTGCCGTTGAATAGGTTAGCCTGACCCAATTCGGTTTTCTTTAATCGTTCTTCCATGGCCATAATCGCGGCGCTGTTGCCCAATTCCACCGATCGCGAATACCTCAACGCGGCGGTGCCTCCGCATCAAGTGCTATGGGCGGACTCGTGGCGTGAGCTACTGCGCATGGTCCGGCGTCAACCGGCCGGCGTAGTCGTTATCGATCTGCACGCCGAAACGCGCAAAGACGGCGCGCTGCGCGTGTTTCGTTTTACCCAGCGATATCCACTGACTCCGGTGATCGCCTGGGGTGATGCCGATGGTCGCGAGTTGTTTCGTCTGGGCAAGGCGGGTGCGATCGACGTCATTTTCTCCCGCAACGCAGATGATCCGATGCTCGTGCGTGAGATCCTCGAGCTTGCACATGGACGCGGGTTGTGGCCGCTGATCGAAGCGCAGCTTCGCAGTCGGATCGACGGGGACGCGCTGGATGTTTTGCGTTATGCTACGGATCACATCGCGGATCAGATCCAGGTACCGGAGCTCGCGGTTTCCTTCGACGTTTCGATTTCCACGCTGGAACGACGTTGTGAGCGATGGCGGCTGCCTACGCCCGGCCGATTGCTGCTATGGCTGCGTGTGCTGCACGGTTTGCGCTGGTTGATGGAGCCGGGACGCAGCGTGGAATCGGTGGGGCACCAGCTCGGCTATTCATCGGGCGCGGCGTTCCGGCGTGCGATCAAAGCGACGATTGGTGGACGCGGCAATCCGATGCGCAGCACGGAAGTGCTCGAGCGTGCGTTGACCCAATTCGCAGGCGAATGTGGGGGATCAATCCCGATTTCACAGGTGATGGCATGACCGCTCGCTACGATCGTCTGGCACCGCTGGAGTCCCCGAACCGCGAGCATGCGTTTCCGGGCTGGTCAGTATTCCGTGACCTCGAAGGCATTGAACGCGATGCCGATGCGGGACGGCGCGCGCGATTGAGATTCCTCGCCTTGCGGCCGGCCTATCGATTGGTCGCACGCGGATTCGGTGGTGTTCCAGCCGATTCGTTTGACCGTCAGATCGATCGGGTGCGTGAGGAGCTCGGTCAGCTGCCCTCCCGTGATCAGGAGCGTTCCGCCCTGGCCGCGCTGTTGAACGAGCTGCGTTCGCGCGAGCCTCAACAGAGTATCGTCGCTCTGCTCGCGGTCTCCGAATTCTGCGAAGCGAATGGTCAGTTCGCCGCCGCGGAAGAATATGCCCGCGTTTCACTCGATCTGGCCCGGCGTTCCCGGGAATTCCAACTCTCGAACACTGCGACCCGTTCATTGGCGCGCATTGCTCTCGCGGCCGGCAGTCTCGAGCTGGCCGGCCAGCGCGCTCAGGAAGCTTGTGATCATGCACTCGCCACCGACGATCGCGGTGAGTGGATCCGTTCCATCGGTGAGTTGGCAGCAACCTACCGAGGAACCGGTGATCCGAGCCTGGCACGGGACGCGTTGCTGCAGGCCTTGAAACGGGCACGGGAGTGGGGCAACGATGCCTTGATCGGACTCGCCTTTGCGCAACTCTGCCGGCACTCGGCAGAAAGCGGCCAGGCGGAGGCTGTGGTCGAGTACGGTTGGTCCTCCTTGCGTGTGCTCGAGCGTAACGAAGATCGGGCCCAGGTTCTGACCTTGATGGGTGCAGCGCTGAACTCGCTCGGATTGACCCGTGCCGCCGATCGCTGTTACTCGCTCGTAACTATGCGAGCCAACTCGCCTGCGCTGCGCGTCGTGGGGCTGGCCGGCGGTACGCTGATCGCCGCCGAAGTCGGAGACCGTGACCGCTATCGCGAGCGTCGCACTGCGACGATGCGGGAGCTGGGCCCGGCGCACCGTGCGGCGCGCGCCGCCGCGCATCTCGAGTTAGGCCGTGCCGCGTTCGTCGTGGGTGACCACGATACCGCCCGCGAGCATCTCCGTGAGACTCTCGCATTGCTGGGCCCGCACGGCGCGACTCCGACGCGCGTCCGCGCCGAAGAAGTCCTACGTGCATTGGAACAGCGAACGGCTCCGCTCTCCACCCAACGTTCCAGTGATGCCGCCCCTGATCAAGCCCGCCGGATTGCGGCTGAGCTCGAGCACCTGGCAGATTCACTGGTCATTGCGGAGTAAACGTTTCCCGCACCTACAGAAGTCCAATCAGCCGCAACGAATTCAGCAGGCCCGCCTCCCTTTCAGCGCGCCGGAAGTTGCCCGCGCTCATCGCGATTTTCAGTTGCGCGTTGCTCGGCATTATTGGCTGCTCGATGAGTGGTTTGCCGGCAACGGCTCCGGGCCGGATGGAGCCTGCGCTGCGCCGCGTGGTAGAAACCAGGCCCGACAGCGTGATCGGCGTCCTGATTCGGCTGACCCGAGACGTTCAAGACAGTGACCGCGATCGGCTGCAGCAGGCGGGCTTGTCGGTAGGCAGTGCCCGAGGCCGGTTGGTAACGGGGACTCTCCGCGCGATCAACGCGCTCAAGGTGTCACGGCTGGACATGGTTGAGTGGATGGAGCTTTCGAACAACATGCTACCGACCATACCGCGCCCGCCGATACGACGAAATCGAAGTTCGAGGTGAATTGTTGATCAAGCAGTTTATGAGCTTCGCCGTGCTGATGTGTGCACTCGAGCAGGCAGCGGCACAGCAGGCTGGCGGCGGGCCCTATGTCGACCCGCGCCTGCGCATGCTGGCCCAGCCTGACCTGCGGCGTGCCGTGGAAAGCACACCGCCCGCCGGGGCTGGAGAGACGCAGGCCCGCGGGTGGGCCGGTCTCGCGATGCGGCGTGGCGGCGCGGGTGTCGTGCCTACGGTCAGCGCGTTTGCACAGCTGACATCAGCGAGCGGAGCAGATGAGCTGCGCGGGTTGGGTGCCAGCATTGGCTCGGTGCGCAACGGCATTGCCACGGTCGATCTGCCGCTCAGCGCGTTGGACCGTCTGAGCACACTGCGCGCAGTGCGGATCATCGAAGCGTCTCACACGCTCGAGATCACACACGACTCGTCCGCCCGCGCAATCCGCCTGAACGATGTGCGCAAGGTGGTCGGCGGTACCTGGACCGGCACTACCGGGCAGGGTGTCATCGTCGGTGTTTTCGACACCGGCATCGATTTCACACATGAAGATTTTCGGGATCCGAATGGCGCCACCCGCCTGCTCGGGCTCTGGGACATGACCCGCAACGGACAGCCGCCGCCAGGTTTCAGCCTGGGCTTCTACTGCGATCAGCAGGCGATTCAGCGCGCGATCGACCTTCCCAACGATGCCGCGGTCGATTGCCCCGAGCAGGACATCAATGGACATGGCTCGCACACGGCGGGAACTGCTGCCGGCGATGGCTCAGCCGTAGGCAACGGCGGCACCGCATTTCAATACGCCGGTGTCGCGCCGCTGGCCGACCTGATGATCGTCAAAGGCGGCAACGGCTCTTTCTCGGAAACCGACATCATCGATGGCTTGCGCTGGCTCGAAGCGGAGTCACGTCAGCGCAATCAGCCGATGGTGGTCAACCTGTCGTTGGGCGGTCAGGCGGGTCCGCATGATGGCACCCGGTTATTCGAGCAGGAGATCGACAATCTCTCGCGGCCCGGATTCATCGTTGTCGCATCATCCGGCAACGATGGGTCGAACAATAACGTGAAAAGGGCGGACGGTTCGCCTTTTACGTTCAATCCGTTCCTGATCCATGGCACTGGCTCTGCAACGACTGGTACTACGCGCGAGTTTGTGATCGAGGTGCCGACTTACAATGCCGCGATCGGCCGCTGTAATGAAGGCTTCGGCTTCAGTTTGTGGTACGAAGGTCAGGATCGTTTGCGCATCAGTCTGATCCGCCCCGATGGGTCCAGCCATTTCATTGAAACCGGGTCCAGTCAGTCGCAGGACAATGCGCTCGGCAACATCGCGATCAACATGTCGGCCGGAATCAATCCGCTGAATGGCGACCGCGAGGCCATCATCTTCGCCGATGACTGCGGCACGGCGTCGGCGGCGCCCACGCCGGGCAACTGGATCATGCGGGTTGCGGTTCTCGGAACGGGCAGCGGGGAGCCGTTCCATTTCTGGTACAACCTGAATCGGCTCGGCAATGGTGCAGTTGCACGCGGTCGCGCCGGATTCGACAATCGCTTCATTGTCGGCTCGCCCGGCAATGCGCACTCAGCCGTCACCGTCGGGGCGTTCGTGACTCGGCTCTGCTGGCCGATCAGTACAGGCCAGCGCTGCTTCACCGAGGTCGAGGAGCTGGGCGATATCGCGCGCTTCTCCAGTGGCGGACCGACGCGCGATGGCCGGATGAAGCCGGAGATCACCGCGCCCGGCATGGCTGTCGTGTCCGTGAGTTCGAAAAACGCCGGCATCTCGGCGACCATTGTGTCGGACGGCGTGCACCGGGCCAACCAGGGAACCAGCATGGCCGCGCCGCACGTCACCGGCGCGATCGCATTGATGATGCAGTTGCGGCCGACACTGACTTCGGCGGAAGTCAAACAGATCTTTTCACGCGCAGCGGTGCGTGATGCATTCACCGCGCGCACGTACGGTACGGATCCGGGCAGCCAGCCATCGGATTGGTGGGGCTACGGCAAGCTGCAGCTGCCGCGCCTGCTCTGCGAAGTGGGCGGAGCCAGCTCGCTCAGTCTGGTTTCGATAACACCCGAGAGCGACACGTTACCGCAGAATGCGACGCTCAGACTGGAAGCCTGTTCGATCGGTGCGGGCGCCGCGCCGATCACCTTTACATCATCCAATCCGAACATCGCCAGCGTCGATGCGACAGGCACAGTGCGCGCGCTGCAAATCGGAACTGCACTGATCATTGCGAGCGCGGGTACGCTGGCCGACACCACAGCGGTCACAGTGGTGCCTGCGGCCACCGTGATTACCACCGGCGATTCGGTTGGTCCGCGCTCGGCCACGCTGGGCAAGAGCGGCGCACTGCTGCCAATGCTTTCGCTTAGTCTGCGCTCGAGCGGATTCGAAAACGTCAACATCCAATCGCTCGCCTTCCGCTTGAGTGGCGCCGATGCCGGTGCCAAGCTGCTCGTCGCGCAGGATCTGAATCGCAATAGTCTGCTGGATGCAACCGATCGGCTGCTGGGTGTTGGCGTGCGCGGCGCGAACCTCAGTGCCGATACGATTCGGATCAACACGGTCGGACTC
>JBBDWZ010000131.1:0-5650 GCA_040902615.1 Gemmatimonadota bacterium
TGATCATGCGATTCGTTTAGACTTGCGCGAAGAAGTTTACAGTCTGATATGCAGCTTGCAATTCCAGGACATTGTGGCGCAGCAGATCGCGTATGCTACTCGGGTGCTGGAAGACACCGAGCGCAGGCTGGCCGCGTTGACTGAGCAATTCGATGTCGCCGTATTTGGCGGCCGTACGGCTCCGGATGAGGACGATCAGGAGGCCGAGGATCACAACGCGACGACCATCACCAACGCGGCAATCGAGCGGCAGGCGATTGCGGACTCTGTATTCGGCAGCTTTCACACCAACCAGAATGTAGCGTCGTGAAGACGCACACAGCCGTTGGCCAGGCCAACATCCTCATGGTCGAAGATGACTTTTTTGTCCGACGGATGATCACACGTTTGCTGGACCAGGAAGGCTTCGCTGTTGATGTAGCCGATTCTGCCGAAGATGTGTTTTACCGTTTGAATTTGAAGCATTACGACCTTGTGCTGACCGATTTGCATTTGCCCGGCATGTCCGGAGCGGAGCTGGTCGATCAACTGCGACATGATGCGCCCGACCTTCCGGTGATCCTGATGACGGGTGATCCGCATGAGGCCATCGAGCTGCTCGCTTCGCAGGCCGGCACAACCGCTTTGCTGCGCAAGCCCTTCGCAAACTCGGAACTGCTGGCTTGCGTCAGCGCCGCACTCAGCGAATAACGCGATCGCCTAATGACCGCCGACTCGACGAAACCATGGATCGACGCATGGCTCGGTGCGCATTTGCGCGCCGCCGGCGTCATCACCGCAGAGCACGAGCCAGCATTGCTTGCCTCTACCGCAGCCACACTATGGCAGGCGACGGTCGCGCTCGGCATCGCATCGAATCAGGACATTCTTGCCTTGCTGTCGCGACGGTCCGGCATCGGGATCGCGCCGCCCGTCATGGCCAACGCGAGGCTGGCTTCGCACTTGCCCGAGAAGGCCGCGCGCGAGCTCGGCATCGCACCGCTCGGCCTCGCTGGTCATGTGCTCGAGATCGGCGGGACCAATCCATTCGACCTCGATCTCGAGTCCAAAGCCGCTTTCGCGGCCGGCCGCCGTATTCGTCTCAAGCTCACCGATCCCGCAACATTGCAGGTTTTGCAGGACGGCTTGTATCCGCGGAACGCCCGCGCCGATGAGCTGATTCAGGCAGTCACGCTTTCGGAAGGGGAAGGCCTGCTACGCGAAGTTGCCGCACTGAATGCGGATTCAACGCCGTCGGTTTCGTCCATTCAACTGGTGGACGCCATTATCGTCGGCGCGATCCGCGCACGGGCTAGCGACATCCATCTCGAGCCCCATGAATCGACGCTGGGTGTTCGTTATCGCGTGGATGGCACTCTGCAGGAAGTCGCCCGCTTACCGTGTGCGCTGCATGCGAGTATGACCAGCCGCTTGAAGATTCTCGCCAACCTGGACATTGCCGATCGCATGCGGCCGCAGGATGGCCGCGCTCAACTGCAGATCTCAGGACGCAAGATCGACCTGCGCATATCCACGCTGCCGGTCGGCACGCTCGGTGAAAAGACCGTCATCCGAATTCTCGATGGGGGCGCCAACCCGCTCAGCTTCCAAGAACTTGGCTTCCAGCCTGTCGAGATCCAGCGTATCGACTCGTTGTTGAAGGCAAATGAGGGACTCGTGCTGGTTACCGGTCCAACTGGCAGCGGCAAGACCACCACCCTCTATACCGCGGTGCGCGCGATTCAGTCTGCTGGTGTCAACATTGTCACGGTCGAAGATCCGGTCGAATATCGACTGGATGGTATTGCCCAGGTGCAGACCAATGAGAAGGCAGGTCTGACCTTCGCGTCCGTGCTGCGCTCGATTCTGCGGCAGGACCCGGATGTCGTACTGGTCGGTGAGATCCGCGACCGTGAAACGGCCGACGTCGCGATTCAGGCCGGAATGACCGGGCACCTGGTGCTTTCAACGCTGCATACGAATGACGCACCCGGCACCATCATGCGCCTGGCCGAAATGGGCGTCGATATCGGCGCGCTTTCATCATCGATTCGCGGCGTTATGGCTCAGCGGCTGGTCCGCAAAGTCTGCACGGCCTGCCGTCGTCCGCGCGATCCCGACACACTAGCGGCAGCGCAGCGCGCGCTCCTCGGCGAGCAGGAGACAATTGAGTTGTACGAATCGGTCGGCTGTGCCGCGTGCAATGGTACCGGCTATCGCGGCCGTATGGTGGTGCCCGAGATTGCAGTTGTCACCCCTGCGATCGAGCGCGCGGTGGCGCAACGGGTACAGTATTCCGAGCTGGTCGAACTCTGCTGTGCCGCCGGCATGGTGACGCTTTGGGAGGCCGGTATTCGACGCGTGGTGACCGGCCTCACTACGCTGAACGAGCTGCTCGACAACATCTCACCGCCCATCACGCTGGGGGATGCGCCGGCGGCGACCCAACCCGACGTTGATGCCATCTTCCAGCAGGTCAAGTCAACCGGACCGCAGCTGGTCACGCCCCCTGCGGCGGTGCCCGCGCCGCTTCCCACTGCTTCGGACTCATTCCGAAGCGATGGCATGCGTGTACTCCTGGTCGATGATGATGTGGAGTCACGTCGGGCGTTACGCGTAGGCCTCGAGCAGGAAGGCTTCCGCGTGCTCGAAGCCGCCGACGGCGAGGCCGCGCTCGAGTATGCTCGCCGATTGAAGCCTGAATTCATCATCATGGAGCTGGCCTTGCCCAAACTCGATGGCATGGGCGTTCTGCGTGCCCTCGCCGCGGGCGAGATTCCGCCCGCACGCGCGCTGATCCTGACTCGTCAGGACGATGCCGATCTGGCGGTCTGGGCCATGGAATTGGGAGCCGTCGATGTAATGGTGAAGCCGGTCAACCCACGCATCCTGGCACAGCGACTGCGCGTCGTGCTGACTGCGGTGGCGGCCTGACCACGGGCACAGTCTTACGCCCTACTCCGATCGCATCACGGACATCGGGCTGACGCGCACCGCATGCAGCGCAGGCACCAACGCTCCCAGTAATGCCATGCCGATGCACAACCCTATCGTGGTCACGATCGTGGCCGGGTCTGCGGGTTGAACGCCAAAGAGTAGCGCATTCATCGACCGGCCGGCCGCCCAGGCCGCAAACAACCCCGGAATCATCCCCAGCAGCACGAGCGACATGCCATTCCAGACAATACCGCGAGCAATTCGTCCGGGTTCGGCACCGAGAGCGAGGCGCACGCCGATCTCGCGGCGCATCTGCGCGACGGTGTAGGCCAGCAGTCCGTAGATACCCAGGCCGGCGAGCAACAGCGCGACAGCGGCGAGCGCAATCAGTACCTGAACCTGTGCCGCGCGAGACGCGGTTTGCAACGCGAGCAAGTCGGAGATGGTCATCACATCCGAGATGGGCTGCTCGGGGTCCACGCGACGAACCACCTCACGCACCGCGGGCAACAATGCGAGGGGGGAACCACTCGTACGTATGGCCAGGTCCTTGGGATCGTGGAAACCCTGCGAACGGGATGTCGGCAAGTACAGCTGAGGTTCGCTGGTCCGCTCCAGCCCGCGAACCTTGATATCCCGCACGACGCCAATCACGGTCGTAAGCGAATCGTTGTACAGGAATCCCTTGCCCAGCGGTTCTTCATTCGGCCAATACCGCTCGACGAAGCTTTCGCTGACTACGGCAACGCTGCGGCGTTCGCTGGCGTCGCGATCTTCGAAATCGCGTCCACTGATGAGCGGGATGCCCATCGTGCTGAAGAACTGCCGCGAGACGAATCGGCGGCTGACCGCGTAATCGCCACCGCGTCGAACTTCCTGACCAGGTAAAACGGCGCGCGTGATGACTCCGGTCACTACCATGGGTAAACCGGTGGTGTAGCCCGCACTTTGCACACCCGGCAGGCGCCTGACCTCGTTCAGGACTTCCTGGTAGAACTGTTCGCGCCGGTCGGTACTCTCGTACTTCGGCTTTGGCAGCACCGTGCGCATCGTGAGCGCGCCTTCGGACCGGAACCCCGGATCGGTGGCCTGCACGAGCAGCATGGCGCGGATCAGAAGCCCCGCCGAAGCTAGTAGTACCACCGACGCCGCCACCTCGAGACCCACCAGCGCGGAACGCGCGCGCTGCTGCCGGCGGCCGGAACGACCCGCGCGGAGCGCCTCGATCGCGGAGCGACCGCCTGCACGGAAGGCCGGGACCAGTCCGAATCCCAAACCGGTCAGCGTTGTGAACAAGGCCGCCAGGCCGAGCATGCGCAGGTTCAGGCTCGGTTCACTGCCGATCGGCAATGACGTTGGCACCAGCAGCGAGAGCAGTGGGAACGTCGCCACCGACACCAGCACACCGGCCGCACCACCGATGAGTGCCAGCGCGATGCTCTCGGTGACCATCTGACGAACGAGCCGTTCCTTGCCAGCACCGAGCGCGGCACGTACCGCCAGCTCGCGCACACGCGTTCCCGCGCGCGCCAGCGACAGGTTGGCGAGATTGGCGCAGGCCAGCACGAGGATGCAGATGGCAGCACCGCACAATGCCTGCAGCATCAGCCGGAAGCGGGGCGAGAACTCGTCACGCATTCGGAAGAAACTCACACCGGTTTCCTCGTTCGTTTCCGGGTACTCGCGCGCGAGCCGCTCCACTACCACATCGAGATCCGCGCGTGCCTGCTCGAAGGTCACACCAGCAGCCAGCCGCCCCACCCCTTCCAGGTAGTTGTTGGTACGATCGGCATAGTCATCTTCCACGAAGATCAGAGGCGTCCACAGTTGCGCTTCGCGAGTCGGAAATTGGAACGTGGAAGGCATGACGCCGATCAGGACGTGCGGGGCGCCGTCCAGATTCAACGTGCGGCCGAGTATGCCCGGGTCTCCGCCGAAACGCGATTGCCACGTGCCGAAGCTGATTACTACCTCGCGCGTACCCGGTGTCGCGGCGTTGGCATCGAACAGCGTGCCGAGCACCGGCTGCACTCCCAGTAGCGGTAATACGTTCAGGGTTACGCCCGCGCTGGCTACCCGCTGAGGCTCGCCACCGTCGACTACATTGACCGCGTTGCGGAGAAATGCGCCCAGCTCTTCGAACGATTTCGTCTGTTCCTTGAAGTCGCGGAAATTCGCGGGGGACATCTGGTTCATGCAGCCCCAGCCAACCGGTCCCGTCCGCGGACCTTCACAGAGGCGCATCAGCGATTCCGGGTCTGGGAACGAGAGTGGCCGCAACAGCACGAAGTCAGCTACCGAAAACACTGCCGTGTTCGCGCCAACGCCGAGCGCGGTGACGAAAATCACGGTCAGCGCGAAACCGGGTGCGCGCCGCAACGTTCGCAGCGTGTAGCGCAAATCCTGCCGCAGTATCTCCCAATGCAACACCGCCGCATTGCCGATGGTCTCGGGAATCGCACCGAGCAGTAGCGCGACGCGTCCCATCACCCCTCTCGCCTCAGCACGATCCGCGAAGATGGCAACCATTGCCTCCGCATGATCGTGACGGAATCCAGTTGGATAAAGGCTCAGCAACGCCCGGTATAGGCCGGTCATGTCGACCCCAGCAACAGCCCCGCTCGTTGCGCCAGATGGACCAGGTGCGCCAGCCGAACCGATTCCGCTCGTGCAGTCGCCTTACCGAGCGCGGTTATGCGGTAGGGTCGCCGACGCGGGTCCGCCAGTGCGGACG
>JBBDWZ010000131.1:5660-31262 GCA_040902615.1 Gemmatimonadota bacterium
ATGTACTCGGACGCGCGCGGCTCGGTGATCAGCCCCTGCTCGAGCAGCCGCTGGATGGTGCGATACAGCGTGCCCGGCGAGAGTCGAACATCGCCATTGGTACTGGCTTCGACGTCCTGAATGATGCCGTAGCCGTGGCGGTCGCCGCGGCTCAGCGCCAGCAGGATGTGGAACGCCGCCGGTGGCAGCGGCAGCATGGCATCGATGTCGGTCTGGGAAGGGCTCATGGCGCCCAGGATATATCCGTCGTGGATATAATGTCAATGAGACTTATTCGACTCAACGGAAACGCTCGTTGCCGTGTCTAAGCGCGGTTTCGAACGGAGGAACGGATCAACGAATGAACGGACGAGAACGACTACGACCACGACTACGACTACGAATTACGGGTCCAGCTTTGGGGATCAATGTTTGCTCAAGGGCGCAATGGTGGGAGCCCATAATCGTAGTCGTAGTCGTGGTCGTAGTCGTTCTCGTCCGTTAATCCGTTAATCCGTCGATTGGTTGACCCGTGCTCCCCCCTTGTGAACACAGGGGACGGGACGTTACCCTTGGTGAACACAGGGGACCAGCACAACACGAGGACACTTTGCCGCGTAATATCATCGACTCGGTCCAGGGCACATTGGAGTTCCTGATCCTGAAGACGTTGTCCTGGGGTGAAATGCACGGGTACGCAATCGCACGGTGGATTTTCGACCGATCGCGCGAAGAGCTGCAGATCGACGAAGGCACGCTGTACCCGGCACTGCATCGGATGGAGATGAAGGGATTGATCAAGGCGGAGTGGGGGCTGTCGGAGAACAATCGTCGTGCGAAGTACTACGTCCTGACCGGTGCTGGTCGGCGGGAACTGGCGCAGCGAGTGACCGATTGGGACCGATTCACCAAAGCCGTGAATCGGGTGGTGCCAGCAAACGCGGTGAGTTGATGTATGCGTCAGACACCGATGTGGCGGCGGTATCAGCGGCTGTGGGGCAGCAATCCGGCCGCCGATGCCAACGATGAGGTCGAGTTTCACATCGGGATGCGGATAGCGGACCTGGTGCGGAGCGGGAAGAGTGAAGCGGACGCACGCAGGCAGGCGCAAACCGAGTTTGGCGATATGTCACGGATCCGAGCCGAGCTGGAGGCATTGGGCACGGAGCGTGAACGACAGTCGGGCAGCGCGGGTTTTCGTGACACGCTGGGTCAGGACATCGGGTACGGCGCCCGCGCACTGATGCGCAATCCCGCGTTCTCGGTGATCGCGATCATTACGCTGGCACTGGGCATGGGCGTGAGCACGGCGATGTTCACCGTGCTGAATGCCGTGCTGCTTCGGCCGCTGCCGTTTCACCAGCCCGACTCGGTGGTCGTTGTCTGGAATCGATTTCCGTTCGCGGGTTACGAGCGCGTGTCGCTGGCTCCGCTCGAGTACAACGAGCTGGTCGCCGGCACGCGGAGCTTTGCATCGCTGAGCGCAGTCAGTTATCGCGAGGTCAACCTGCTGGGTATTGGTGAGCCGGAGCGGCTGGCCGCGCTCGAGGTTACGCCCGAGTTCTTCGGGACGCTGGGCGTTCGCGCTGCGCTGGGGCGGACCTTCGACGCGCAGAGTGCGCGCGGTGAACTCACGGCCGTGCTCAGTCACGATTTGTGGCGCCGCCGATTTGCCGGCGATCGAGCGATCATTGGCCGGACGATCACGCTGGACAAGCGGCCGGTCGTGGTGATCGGCGTGATGCCGCCTGCGTTCGAGCTGCCCAATCCTGCGAGCTTCATCTTTCCGGAGCGGGCCGAACTCTGGCTGCCGCTGGACTTGAGCAATGCCGCGGAGATATCGCGCGGGGCGAAGTACCTCCGTGCGATCGGTCGTTTACAGCCGACCGTGAGTGCGAGTGTTGCCGCCAGTGATCTCGACGTACTCGGCAAACGTTTCAAGGCGGAGAACAAGGGTCATTATCCGGATGGCTGGAGCCTGAACGCTGTGCCCATCGCCGATCAGGTGCTGGGCAGCGCGCGCGGCGGCGTGAAGCTGGTGAGCGCCGTGGTCGGTCTGGTCCTGCTGATTGCCTGTATCAACGTCGCCAGCCTGATCATCGCCCGGATGATCGGGCGCAGGCGTGAAATTGCGATTCGCACAGCGCTCGGTGCCGGACGCGGGCGCATCCTCCGGCAGTTGCTGGTGGAAAACCTGTTGCTGACCACGATCGCCGGTGCGCTCGGGCTGCTTCTGGCCAGCCTGATCACTTCCCTGCTGCGCGTGCACGGTCCGGTGAACGTTCCGCGATTGCAGACGGCCACGATCGACGCGAGCGCGGCGGCGGTAGCACTCGTTCTTTGCATCCTGGCTGGTGTCGCCTTTGCCTTGATTGCGGCGCTCACCAAATCGGCTGCATCAGTCGAGTCGGTGCTGCGCGGCGCTGGACGCGGTATTGCAACCGGCCGCAGGAGCGCGCGCGCCGCGCTGGTCATCAGCGAGATCGCGCTGGCCTGCATCGTCCTGATCAGTGCGGGGCTGTTGATGAACAGCCTGCTGCGAGTGATGCAGATCGACCCGGGCATCGAAGCGAGCGGCGTGCTCATCATCGATCTGTCGCTGCCCAATTCCGACTATCCCGACCCGGACACACGGGTGGCCTTGTACGGCGATGTGATCGAGCGAATTCGCACGATCCCCGGTGTACGCGCCGCGGCCGTGGTCAATCCGCTGCCACTGGCCGGCGATCTGGCGGAAGCCGGCTTCAGCGTAGAAGACCATGCACCGGCGCCTGGCGAACCGGCATTGATAACGCCGTACGCATCGATATCGCCGGAATACTTTCAAGCGCTTGGCGTTCGGCTGCTGCGTGGCCGCGCCTTCAGCGACGCCGATCGCCGCGATGGCGCGAGTGTGGTCATCGTCGATCAGACCTTTGCCGATCGCTTCTGGCCGGGCACTGATCCGGTGGGCAAACGCATTCACGTGGGCGGCACGCCTGACAGTGTCTGGACCACCGTAGTAGGCGTTACCGCGCCGGTCGCAGCCATTAACCTCGAAGCACAGCGCCGCCCTCATATGTACCTGCCGATGACGCAGCGCACACGCAGCGGTGCTGCGCTGGTCGTGCGCGGTGTGGGCGATGCCTCGCAGTTGATCGCGCCCGTCCGTGCTGCCCTGCGCAGCCGCGACCCGAATCTGCCCATGAGCAACGTGCGATCCATGGATGATGTGCTCTCGGCATCAGTCTCGACGCGCCGCTATTCCGCGGTCTTGCTGGTGGCATTTGCGGCGGCTGCGCTTCTGCTCGCCGCGGTTGGATTGTACGGTTTGATCTCGTACACGGTCAGCCAGCGCACGCGCGAGATTGGCATTCGCATGGCGCTGGGCGGACGCAGCCGCGACGTCGCGCGCATGGTTCTGAAAGAAGGGCTCGCACTTTCAGGAACTGGACTGGTGATTGGACTGCTCGCGGCACTCGCAGCCGGCCAGTTGATTGCGCGTTACCTCTACGGCGTCGGCGCGACCGATGCGCGGACCTTTGCCATGGTCGCGTTCCTATTGATCGGCGTCAGTGTCTTTGCTGCGTGGATTCCCGCGCGACGGGCAGCTCGGGTTCCGCCGCTGGTTGCGCTGCGAGGAGAGTAGGGTGCTGGTGAGGCGCCGATTGGGTGCTGGCGAGGCGAGGCGGGCGCTGTTGCCGCGGGGAGACTTGCTGCGCCGTCACTTGGCCACGCAATGGGTGCTGGTGAGGCGGGCGCTGTTGACGCGGAAGGCTTGCCGCGCCGTCACTTGGCTTCGCGCGGATGGGGCTGAGAACATCGTTTGGGACGGGCGCTGCAGAACCGTTCCGGCGCGGCAAGCCTCTCCGCTACGCGCGCCCGCGGATTTACGCCTGCTGAATGTGCCGGCACTCCACGATCCACGATCCACGATCCGCGATCCGCGATCCGCGATCCGCGATCCGCAATCCGCGCCTCATTATCCGGCTGCTTGAGCTGCCGCGGAGTTTTCCTGGTTCGAGCCAGCAGACGGTTTGAACCGCACCAGTTCAACGATTCCCATGCCGACAATTGCTGCAACGATCCAGGCGAGGCCGCCAAACGCGATAATCTCTTCTTCGGCCAAGCCGTTCAGCAGAGTCCATGGTACCCAAAGCGCGAGCAGATCGAGCTGGAACACCCAGCCCTGGTTTCGGGCGTCGCGCTGCTGCTCTGGCGTGGCGCCGCCAGTTTTGCTGGCGACAATGGCATCATGCCGCCGGATCCGGTGCATGATCGCCAGCCCCAATGACCCCGCAATCGACAGGACGTAGGTTACGAGTGCCAGCTCCTCCGCGCCGAGTGCCGCAGTAAAGAACGCGAGCACGGTGCTTACACTGCCAATGATCAGAGGCCGGGCAAGTCGCCGCAATCGATTGCGCCAGCCGGTGATTTCGGCGGGCGGCGTGGTCAGTAGAACGGGGGCACTCACCTGACCCAGCCGGAACTCGTCGATAGCCTGCGTGATCGAGCCCGACGTAATCCCCACCTCGTCGGCGACGCGTTGCAGTTCCGCCAGCGTAGTATCGTTGGTCCGCAAGGTGTCCAGCTGGATGGCGCGGTCCAGGATGCGCCGCACATCTGCTTCTGAAATCCGGATTTCGCTGCCGGTCTTCGATTCATTGCTCATCTTCCACCTCCAGATCACTTACGATCCGACTGCGACTGTCGTTTCGTATTCGCACGATCCCATCGACTTTTCCTGCAATCGCCAGCGCCCCATGCGTTCGCCGCCAGCTACACCGTAGCGCCTTTCCGCGATCCGCGATCCGCGATCCGCGATCCGCGGTCCCGCTGGCTCAGCGGCGGGCGGCAGCCAGCTGCTCGACGATGTCGTACTGGAACCGCACAAAGCGGTGCAGGTCGTTTTCCAGGATGCGCTCCTGGTCGCTATGGGCCGCAAATCCGCGCGGACCCTCCTCGACATCCGTGGCCGGGCCCATGCCATAACACTGCATGCCTTTTGCACGCAGGTAGGCCATGTCGGTTGCCCCAGTCAGCATAGTGGGTAGCGTCATGGTCTGGTAGTGTTTGGTTACCGCGGCTTCGATGACCTTGAACGCTTCCGTATTCAACGTGGCGACCGGCGTGGTGGGCCGGACATCGCGCACGACGTAGGCAACCGACACAGCGGTATCAGCGATGATGCGGCGGATCGTCGCCAGGAACGCGGTGGTATCCTCGGTTGGCAGCATGCGCACGTCCAGCGTGGCCTTGGCCTCCGAGGGAATCACGTTCACGCGATTGCCGCCACTGATGATGTTGGGTGAAATCGAGGTGCGCGTGATCGCTGCGTGCGCGGGCTCGTTCGCCTGGAAATAGACATCGGCGGCGCGCGCCAGTTCCGGGTTCGTGCCCGTCATCGCACGATAACGCGCAGCATCGGCCGGTCTCGATACAGTGGCCAGCCGGTTGAAGTATGTGCGCGTGGTTTCATTGAGCAGCACGGGCGACTTCCACGCGTTAACCTTGGTGATAGCCTCGGCCAGACGTGCGATCGCGTTGGACTGCAGAGGCACGGATCCGTGACCGGACGTACCGCGAGCCGTGAGCTCGATGGCGCGCGGAATCTTCTCGGTCGTGGAGACTCCGGCAAAACGCATCTGACCATCTCGGCGAATCACCGATCCGCCCTCGGCCAGACAGAACTCGGCATCGATTTTGGCGAAGTGCTGGTTCACCATGTACTGGATGCCGACGCGCGTGGAGCCTTCCTCGCCTGCCTCCGCAAGAAAGATGACGTCACGATCGAGCGGCACATTCATGCGCTTCAGCGTCAGCATCAACATGAGGCTCGCCACCACGTTGTCCTTGTCATCGACGGCGCCGCGGCCGTAAACGTACCCATCCGCGCGCGTCGCGCTGAACGGCGGGTGAATCCATTTGGCCGGATCGACGTTGACGACATCGGTGTGGCCCATGATCAGGATCGGCCGCTTGCTGCCGTTGCCTTTCAGACGTGCAACCAGGTTGGGCCGGTTCGGTTCCAGCGTGAAAACTTCGACTGCGATTCCCTCTCGCTCGAGCACCTGCCGCAGGTAATCGACCACCGGCTTTTCGACGCCCGGCGGATCGCTCGTGTCCATGCGCAGGATGGCCTGGAAATGCTGCATGGTCTCGGTTTCCACGGCCCGCCAATCGACTTCGCGCCGGGTCTGCGCCTGCAGACTCATGGTCAGGCTCGCAATCAGGGCAAGTGTTATGGTCGAGGATCGCATACGCTCACTCCGATGTTAGCGAGTCACAGGATTGTTGCCGCCGTCGGCGATGAATTTGTTCATGCGTTCGGCCAGCACCGGCAGTGGCACCGCGCCCAGCGCGAGGATTGCATCGTGGAATTTCCGCTGGTCGAACGCGGTACCCAGCTTCTCTTCCGCTTCCTTGCGATGCCGCCTGATCTGCAGCTCACCGAGCTTGTAGGCGAGCGCCTGTCCGGGCCACGAGATGTAGCGCTCGACTTCGGTCGTGATCTCGTGCTCGGAGAGTGCCGCGTGACGGCGCAGGTAATCCATCGCCTGCTCGCGGCTCCAGCCGAACTGATGGATGCCGGTATCGATGACCAGCCGGCAAGCGCGCCACATCTCATAAGTGAGACGCCCGAAATCTTCGTAGGGCGTCTCGTAAATGCCCATGATGGTGCCGAGCCATTCCGTATACAGTCCCCAGCCCTCGGTGTAGCCGGAGAACGAGGCGCCACGCCGGAAGGGTGGACGTTCCGGACCTTCGAGTGCCAGCGCCGCCTGGAAGCTGTGCCCCGGCGTGCACTCGTGAAGGGTGAGCGAGGCAAGGGTATACAACGGACGCGCCGGCAAATTGTATGTGTTCATCAAGCACGTCTCGAGACCGCCGCGACCGCCGGTGTAGATGGGCGCAAGGGCATCCGGGACCGGACGAATGCCATGCCGGAAACGCGGCAGGAAACCGATCGTCTCGCGCAGCTTCCAGTCGGCCTTCTTCGACACATACGCCGAATACGAGAGCAATTCGCGGGGCGTTTTTGCATAGAACTGCGGGTCCGTGCGGAGGAAGGTCATGAACTCCTCCATCGATCCCGTGAAACTGGCGCGCTGTTTGGTGGCTTCCATCTCTGCCCGGATGCGTGCGACTTCGACCAGACCGATGTCATGGATCTGCTGGGCAGTGAGATCGAGCGTGGTGAACTTCTCGATCATCGCCTTGTAGTAGGCCTGGCCGTCAGGCGTGCTGCTCGCACCGAGCGTGGTGCGCGTTTTGGGCAGGTGCTCGGTGCGCATGAACGTGAGCAGCTGCGTGTAGGCGGGCGCCACTACGTCGCGCAGCAGTGTCATCGCCTGCGCGCGCATTGCTGCCTGTTCCGCGGCCGGAATCGTCGCCGGCATCTGCAGGAACGGTGTGTACAAGGGATTGGTCGAGTCGGCGCGCAGATACGGCTCGATGGTCTTGTCCCGCCCGAGTATGGATACGCGCGGAATCGTGAACCCGCGCGCCAGACCGGTGCGCATATTCGTCACGTGCTCGTTGAAGTACCGGGGGATGTCACGCATGCGCGTCAGGTAGTTGCGATACGCCTGCGTGGTGCCGAACCCCTGGCGCGGCGTGAACTCGGTCCAGAAAAAGGTGTCGCTGGTGAGCGGAGCCTCGTAGGTCTTGAACCGGATGTCGTTGGCGAGTGCACGAATCGAGGTGCGCAGCACCTGCGCGTTGATGCGCTCTTCAGGCGAGAGCTGTGCCAGCGGAATGCTGTCGAGCGTGGCCAGCACGCGGGTCCAGTAGGCCAGCCGCGCTTGCTGCGCCGCGGCGTCGACCCGCGGGAAATGGTCGGGAACGTTGTCGGCGCCGCCGGCCACCTGCGCCAACTCGCGTTGCCGCCAGGCCCATTCCGCGGTGTAGAGCGCGCGCAGTCGCGCATCGGCGGATCCGCTCGCCTGCGCAGTGAGCTGCGTGACCGAAAGCAGCGCCAGAAATGAGAAACAACCTGCTCGAGCGATCATGCGTCAATCTCCAGTCAGCGATGTCACGAACCGGAGGAGGATAATGCTCAACCCGCTCGTCAGCCACATTTTGGCACCGACGCAATAACGGTAATGCTGTCCGCCGTATTGCCGCCGTATCTTAGGCGAATGCCCATCAAGTCTCTGCCAGTTGCGAGCGCGCTCGCCGCCCTGATGCTCGCGAGCACTGCCTGTGAGGCGCCGGATGCATCGGTCGACCGGGCTGCGATCCTGCGCCGGGCGGAGGAGCAGGCAACCAGCCGGCTGTTCAGCTACCCCAGGGTCGTGCTGAGCGGACAGCTCGACTCGATCATGACCTTCTGGACACCCGATGTCCGGGTCTTCGAGAATGAAACCCGGGTGATCGGAGATTCCGTACTGCGTGCGATCGGTAACCGATTTTACCCCCGGTTCGACGTAACCCGACTGGCCTATGCGCCCACCGAAACCGTGGCGCATGACAGCGATAGCGTGGTCTACCAGTTCGGTTACTTCACCGAGGACGTCCGGCGGAAGGGGCAAGCCGCGGTCACGAACACGGGCAATAATTTCGCGGCGCGCATGGTCCGCGATGGGTCCGGCACCTGGCGATTTCACCGGTTCCTTGCCACGCCCGCGCCCAGGCCGTCAGCGCCAACGCCAACGGTAGACGCCATTGCGACGGCAGCCGGAGCGCTAGCCGACGCAGCCACAATCGGGCAACGCATGCAGGACTACACGGTCGCGCTCACGAGTCAAGATCCCGTGAAGATCCTTGCTTTCTGGGCAGAAGATGGCCGCTACCTGGAGCCGAACATCGAGCTCAACGACAAGCCGGCCATCACGCGCATTGTGAAAGAGAGATATGCCCACCGCAAATCGGAAATGGTTGACCTGAGCGGCGATGAGTTTTTTCTGCACGAAGGAGTCGCGTATGTGCTCGGCAGCTGCAATCCGTGTCTCGTGCCCGGTTCAAGCAGGCGGCACCATTACATCGCTCGCTGGAAACGGAGTGCCGATGGCAAATGGCTGATCGACCGATTCATGGCGACACGGGCGCCGTGAACCTGGTAAATCCGGAGGCTAATATGCGGTTCGCAATAATGGTGGTGTTCGCGTTGGTGCTGCTGGTCTGCGCAACGGTCACGCAGGCGCAACAGATCGACGATCACATCCGAAAGCAGCTGCAGACCCATCGCCTGCCCAGCCTTTCACTGGTCGTACTGAAAGACGGCAAAATCATCAAGGCGGCCGGATATGGTTTGGCCGACGTCAAGGCGAAGACGCCGGCCACGCCGGAAACCGTCTACAAGATCGGGATCGACGATGGCGTCACGATCGTCGTGTTGACCAATATTGATGATGTCGATATGCCCTCAGTCATCGAAGGCATTGCCAGGCTCTATCTGCCCACCGGTTCAAATTAAGCCCAACTTCGATTTGGCAACATCATCTCCATTTCGGCGGCTCCTGAACTGTCGCATGGCCCATCAGCTCGGATGGATGCAGTTCATGACTCGTTGGTCCCGGCGCGGTCGGGACGGTCATGAGAGTTCGCTATAGGATATCGCAGAGTGTGAGCTATGTTGAAAAGTTTGCGGAGGCAGATCGCGCCACAAGTTGGTGATCAATCGGTCGCGAGACCCGGAAAGTTTAGGGGTGCAATCGTGTCAACTGTTAAGACGGTCGGTTTCGCAGTTGCATTGTTAATGGGTATGGCTGCAGCTGATGGTGCGGCGCAAGGTGATTCGAAGGTGCGAGCGCTTACTCCTGGCGCGAAAGTCCGATTTCAATTGCCGCTACCGAGTGTCGGGCAGAGCGTCGGCACGGCCAGCGAAGCAAACGCAGCCGGCTTCCGTTTCCAGCCAGCCAAAGGGGGCACAAGCCAGCAAGTGCAATTCACCGATTTGAGGAGCCTGCAAGTAAGTACGGGCACGAAGCGTCATTGGGGCGCTGGATTCCTTTATGGGTTTATCGGCGGTGCGATCTGGGGACAATATCCCGTGGGTTTGGGCTGTGGATGCGACATGGACATGGAGACTCGCATTCAAGCAGCGACTGTATTCGGTCTTATGGGTGCATTCGCAGGAACTCTTATCGGAGGGCTGGCGAAATCAGACCGCTGGGCAACAGTCCCGTTGCATTAGGCGGCGGCAGAGCCCGGCTGTCTGATCGGCGGTAGTGCGGGCGCAGATCGCGCCCGCCATTCGGTTCAACGGTCGCGCAGCCCGGAAGCGAGAGGTGCAATCGTGTCAAAGGTAACGGCGGTTGGTTTTCGCAGTCGCATTGTTGTTGGCTCTTCCTGCAGCTGAGTGTGTGGCTCAAGCTGATGCACGAGTCCGATCGCTTTCTCCCGGCGCGAGGGCACGAATTGAGTTGCCTTTACCGAGTGCCGAGCGGAGCGTTGGCACGGCCAGTGAAGCAAATTCAGCAGGCTTCCTCTTCCAACCAGCCAAAAGCAGCACGAGCCGACAAGTCCAATTCTCCGACTTGAAGAGTCTGGAGGTGAGTACTGGCACAAAGCGGCACTGGATCGCCGGTTTGCTCATTGGTGCGGTCGGCGGTGCCGTTCTGGGATATGCCGTCGGTGGTCCGGATGGGCGTTCAGACCTTGATCCACGGCCATTTGTCGCCGTTGCATTCGGTGTGCTAGGTGGCTTGGGAGGAACCATTGCCGGAGGGCTGACGAAAACGGATCGCTGGACAACGGTCCCATTGCATTAGGCAGCGGACCTCACCAAAGGATTCGTAGGAGCGACGTTGGGAATGCTGGCGCAGATCGCGCGGCACGTTGGATCAACGGGCGCGAAGCCCGGAAGCTATAGGTGCAATCGTGTCCAGGGTAACAGCAGTCTGTCTCACAGTTGTAGTGTTCTTGGATTTATCCGCAGTGGAGTGTGTGGCGCAAGTTGATTCGAAAGTGCAAGCACTTTCTCCTGGCAGCAAAGTCCGACTTGAATTGCCGTTGACGAGTGTCGGGCGGAGCGTCGGCACGGCCAGTGAGGCAAGCGCAACGGGATTCCTGTTTCAACCAGCCAAAAGCAGCACGAGCCAGCAAGTGCAATTCTCCGATTTGAAAAGCCTGGAAGTGAGCACAGGCACGAACCAGCACTTTGGCGCTGGATTCCTGATTGGGCTTGTCGGCGGTGCCCTCGGGGGATACGTCTCTGGTTCGCGCAGTGCGATGCGAGATTATGGCGTTGCGGTGTTCGGCGTGCTGGGTGGCTTGGTAGGAGCCATTATCGGTGGGCAGGTAAAAACGGATCATTGGGTAACGATCCCATTGCATTGAATGCTCAGCCCCCGCCACTTCCGATGGCGATGCCGTCAGTCGTGGAGAGGCACGTGCGAAGCAATCCGCAGCTCTGCACGATCGTGGGCGGAGGTCATTCCCAGCCGAGGGGCGGGCCGCTGCCGCAGTGACTGGTTGGGCGTACCCGCGAAAGCATTGACGCCTCGCGCGCGATGTGGGCGTTCTTTAGTAAGCGAAGAATTGAACCTGTACAAACCAGTGGTGGCTCATGAGTCTGGGCGCAGTGCACTGGCCGGAGAACTCGCAGTAGCTCGCATGGCCGGGACTGCACACGCTACCAGCGTAACCGCGCCGAGCACGAGCGCGAACAGCGACGCGGACGACACATAGCTCGCCGACACAAAAATCATGCTGCCGATCAGTCGAATCGCACCGAAGCCGAGGACCAGCCCGATCGCGCCGCCGATCAGTGCCATGCGCATCCCGTAAACCAGAACCAGCCGCGTGATCGACCTCGGGCTGGCACCAAGCGCGAGCCGCACGCCGAATTCCCGGGTGCGCCCCGCCATCACATAGGAAACGACACCGTACAAGCCCACCGCCGCCAGCAGCAACGCGAGCATACCCACGGCCAGCAGCGCCTGACTCACAGCGCGCGTGACCACCAGCGAGGACTGTACGATGTCCTCCATGGTCCGGAGCCGGGTCAGAAGGAGGGGCACGTCGTTCCTTGACATTGCGCTGCGCACGGACAGCATCAGCGCGTCCGCGTCGCCACGTGTGCGGATCAGCACGCTCGGGCCGCCGATCCTGATCCGCTGAATCGCATACATCGGCTGGGGCGCTTCCGACAGCGAGCGGAATCGTGCATCGCCCGCAACGCCGATGACTTCGGCGGGCCGACCGCCTTTGCCATCCAGATACACGAACCTGCCAACCGGATTGCGATCCCCCCAATACTTGCGCGCCATGGATCGATTCACGACCACACGCGTGACCGTGTCACGATCGCTCCACGACAACTCGCGCCCGCCCAGCATCGGAATGCCGAGCGTCTTGAAAAAATCCGGACCGGAGATCACGACCGGGATCGACATGTCCTCGTCCGGCTGCTCCGCGTAGTCCGGAATATGAATCGTTCGGCTCGCACCGCTACTGGTGAGCGGCGGCATGGTGGTCATTGAGAACGACGCCACGCCCGGCATTCCCGAGAGTCGTTCCACCGCGAGCTGGCCGAATGTGTGTTCACGAACCGGGTCGAACGTCGCGGTTGGATCTTCGAACATCGCTACGATGAGCTGATCGGGATCGAAGCCGGGATCGACGCGCAGTTGTCGCGCGAGACTGCCCAGTAAACTGCCGCTGACCAGGAGCAGAAGCATCGAGAGCGCGATCTGCGCGCACACCAGGGCGCGTTGTGCGCGCGCTTTGGTGGGCCGGTCGCTTACTCCGCCGCCACGCAGCGACTCCACGACGTCCGAGCGCATTCCACCGATCGCCGGTACGATGCCGCACAACATGCCGAAACCGACTACGATCGCCAGGGCGTAGCCGAGCACGGTGCCGTCAATGGTCGGCTGCAACGCTGCCGGAGCGCCGATGCTCCGCGTGAGTACGGGCAGCAGCGCAATCAGTACGATCACGACCGCGCCGGCCGCAACTGCCAGGGTGACGCTTTCCGTCACCAGCTGGCGGATCACGCGAAAGCGCGTGGCTCCCAGTGAAAGCCGGATCGCCAGCTCGCGACGCCGGCGAATCGTGCGTGCCAATAACACGGCCGCGATGTTCACGCCGGCGATCGCCAGCATGACCACGGTTGCGCCGAACACCAGCCCGGCTGTCGGGATCACCGCGCTGCCCAACAGCTCGAGCGGCACGATCGCGCTGGCCTCACGCACAGTGACCTTGCGCCCCGTGTTCGTTGCTGGAAACTCAGTGGCCAACGCGTTCATGATGCCGTCGAACGACTGCTCCGCGGATTGAGTCGATGCCCCCGGAGCGAGCCGGCCGATGAGCCTGACCGATCGCCCACCGCGATCGGCGAGCATGCCATCGCGGCCGATCAACTCAGGCGCGGCGCGGAACGGGAAATAGACCGCGACGTCGGAGGGCTCGATGCCCTTGAAATCCGGCGATGTGATGCCGGCGATCCGAATGCGACGCCCATTCACATCCACCAGTCGGCCGATCGCCGTCGGATCCGTGCCCAGCTTCGCCTTCCAGAAGCTGTGGCTGATGATGACTTCCAGCGTTCCAGCGGGTCCCCAGCCGCCTCGCAGCAATGGCCGGCCTAGCACCGAAAAGAAGTTTTCCGACACCGCGCGTCCGGCCACGCGTATCGGAGCGTCATTCAGCCGCACAGTTGCGGACACCGGCATGACCGCCACCAGTCCCGCAAGCGCGGGAGAACGCTGCAGATCCTCGAAGTCCGCATACGACGATGCGCCGAGCAGGTCACGTTCGTTGCGAGGCGTCCGACCTTCACTCGTGTAGACCCGGACCAGCTCCCTCGGTCGCGCAGCATCAAGCGGCTGCAGCAGCAGCGCATGCAACAGGCTGAACACCGCGGTATTGGCACCAACGCCGAGCGCGATCGTTACAACGGCGGCGCTGGTGAAACCCGGCAGACGGCGCATCGCTTTCAATGCGTAACCAACATCCATCGCAACCGAGCCGAGGCGGTCGGACCAGCGCGCGCGATTCACTCGCTGCATCCCAATGTCGGAACACACCGTGGCCGCGCCTTCGATGTCGCCGAACTGACGCAGCGCCTGTTCGCGCGCGGCGGCTTCCGTCATTCCCTTTCCGATGAGCGCCTCTACGCGCTCTTCGAGATGATGGGCAAACTCTTCCTGAACGTCCGCGCGCGGATCCGGCCCGTACAGCCGCGCGATCCGGCGCCATACCGGCTCGCTCATGTGCCACCCGGCGCCAGCAGGTTCGGGCGGAGAATCCGGTCCACCGCATCGACGTACGCCGTCCACTCGCCCACACGTGAGCTGAGCTGACGTCGGCCGGCCGGCGTGAGCCGGTAGAATTTCGCCCGCTTCTTTTTCACCGACATGCCCCATTCCGCGTCGATCCAGCCGCGCTCTTCCATTTTGTGCAGCGCCGTGTAAAGCGCAGCGTCCTCCACGTGCAGCGCCGCGCCACTGGTCTCCTCGAGCCAGGATGCGATGTCGTAGCCGTGGCGCGCTCCGCCGACCAGTGCTTTCAGGATCAGCGCGTCGAGTGTACCCTGGAAAAGTCGATCCGGAATTCGATTCGTCATCATTACCTCATCAGATGAGGCTATGATCGCAGCGACCGCAGCCGATGTCAAGGACTGACCTGGAAAACCTGCTTTCAGCGCGTGGGAATGGTCGGACGGTTGTAAGCAGTGGTTTCCAGCGATTCATCGGGCTGTACGCCGCGCCCGAGCATGAGGTAAAGCGTCATCACCAATGCGCTGAAGGCGGCGACACCGGCTTTGAACGCAAACGGCAGATCCGACCTGGGTGAAATCAACCCTTCGATCGCGCCGGCAAAGAGCAGAAACAGCGCGGCGGCTGCCAGCAGCCGGAGCGCACGCCGTCCGTTTATCACCAATGCCTCGCGGCGGGTGATCGCGCCGGGCAGCAGAATCGCTTTGGCGATCAGGAATCCCGCACCGGCAGAAATACAGATTGCACTGAGCTCGAACACCGAGTGCGCAATGACGAAATCGCCGATGATGGAGAGCACACCTTTGGCTGCGAAGAGTCCGAGCACCGCGCCGATGCTGACGCCATTGATCAGGAGCAGCAGGATGGTCATGACACCGGCAGTCAGCCCCGATGCGAAGGCCATGAATGCGACTTGCACGTTGTTGCTGAGCACACGGCTGGCCAGCATCGGCCGCGCGTAGGCTTCGACGTCGATATAGCGACGGTCACCGGCCTCGGCCCGGGCAGCATCACTTTCGGCACGGTCGATCATGCCGGGAGAAACCAGCTCCTCGATCAGGCTGGGATGATTCACAACGGCGATTGCAGCGACGATCCCGCTGCCGAAGAACAGGATCGCGGCGAACAGGATCGGCGCAGCCGAACGACGCAGCTCGGCCGGCACTCTCGCAAACAGGAATTGCACGACCGAGCGAGTGGCGAGCCGCTCCTGTCGATAGAGCAGGTTGTGACCGCCCGCGACCAGCCGACTGAGACGGAAGACCGCATCCAGCTCTCGCCCCCGTCCGGCAGAAGACAGCCGTGCGAGGTCAGTCGCAACCTCACGGTATTGCGCGACGAACTCGACGACTTCGGGCACGGACAGCCGGCTCAGCCGGCGACGCTGCGCCTCGGCCAGCTTCAGCGCAAAGCGATTCCAGCGCGGTGTACCTTCCGCGATCAAACGGTATTGTTCGCGCGCTGCGCCGGTCTGCCCGCGTGCGCCCGCACCCTGCACGCGTGCCTGGCGCTCGCGATCGTGCAGCGCGCGTAATGCCACTGGCAGGTTGGTTGCGCCCGCAAGGTGCGCTTTGAATCGCTCGCCAAGCTGCGCAACCAGCAGCTCCCTGCGCTTGGCATCGAGCGATTGGATGCGGGTGATGAAACGACTTAGCAGCTCCAGCTCTTCATCGGTGAGTTGCGCAGTCGCGTGAATCGGAACGGTTGTGCCGGCTGGCGCGTGCAACTCTACGAGACCCGCGAGCGGCGCGATCCGCTCCCGCACCACCAGTGTGCCGGCCAGCTGATCACCCAGCCTTTTCCCCGTGCGTGATACCGCGATCGCGACCATCGCGACCAGATAAGTGAGGATCGGCTGCATGTCGAGGATGCGCGTCACATTGCGCGCGGCAGATGCGGCAAAGGATACCGAGTACCCGCCGTCCTGCACGACTCTCAGGCGCAGCCAGCGTTTGCCGGGCGTCTGGCCATCCCAGACCGCCTCGAACAACACGTAGTAGCCCCACATCAGCGTGAACTGCAGAATCAGGATGAACGCAACCACCCAGCCACCCGCCTGGCGGGTCAATTGCTCCGTGCCACTCCTCACATCGAATGCGGGGGAGATGACGTAAACGTCCAGCAGCGCAATTGCGATCATGACGAGCACGATGATGCCGTAATCGATCATCGCGGCGCCGGCCCGGGAACCGATCCCGGCCACCGTGTAGGAAAACACGACCTGCTCGGGCGTCTCGATGTCGACGACCTGGTCCAGCCCGCGCGTTGTCGATGTCTCGGCCGCTGAGCGTGCCATTGATTACCGGTTCAGGAAATCGAGCATTGCACGATTGAACTCCTGCGGCCTCTCGAGATTCAGCAGATGCCCGGCGCCTTCGATCCATACTCGCCGCGCGCCCGTCACTCTGGCCGCCAGCATATCCGACATCCCGCGCAGCGAGGCCGCGTCGCGCGTCCCGATCAGCACCAGCACAGGCACGCGCAATTCCCTAAGACGATCTCTCGCAGGCGGCACCATGATCTGCTCCGGATTGCTGCCCATCGCAAAGATTCCCGAGTTGGCGTACGTGATGGTGCGCAGTCGGTCGCGCAGATCCGCGCGTTCCATCGCCGGCGTCATGGCTTCACTGCGCAGCCACGCATCCGACGCCGCAATCGTATCCCTGGCCCGAATTGCCGTCATCATGTCAGTCAGCCACGCGCCCGGCGTTTGATCCCCAGGTACGCCGCTTACGCCCGCCGCCGCCAGCACCAGCGATCGAACCCGCGTGGGATACGTCAATGCAAAATCGATCGCAATTCGACCCCCCAGCGAAAGACCTATGAGATCCGCTCGATCGACACTCAGATGGTCGAGCAAGCCTTTCAGGTCCTCGTGGGCCTTGAACGGCGTATTCGATCGAGCCGAACGCCCAAACCCGCGCGCATCGTAGCGGATTACCCGATAACCCTTCGCCAGCTCAGGCACCTGGTCATCCCACATCGTGCGATCCAGCATTGCGCCGTGTATCAGCACGACCGGCCGCCCATTGCCCTGCTCCTCGTAGTACAGCCGCGTGCCATTCACCTCCGCAAACCCGGTCCGGGGAGACGGCACATTCGCGTGCGATGAACACGCGGTCAGAAAACCCAGAGTCAATAGAATTACGCGCTTCATTAGTACCCCATGAGAAGCCATCGCCTCGACGCCCCGACTAGTCCTAGTCCTTAGTTCTAATCCTAGTTCTCCTCCTCCTCCCGCTGGCCGGCGAGGAGGAAGGAGGAGGACTAGGGAAAGGACTGGAACTAGGACTAGGGTCGTTACTGGTAGTTAGCCTAGCTAACTATTTCTCGCAAGACCCGTACGTCAGACAGAATGTTGTGCCCATACGGGTTTCTTTCGCATTATGGCCTGACTCCCCTGCTTTACGCCCTGGTGGCGATGGTTGCCTTCATTCGAGACACTGCACAAGCCCCGGCCAGGCCTGCCGGTTTCACGCTGCTGGAGATCCTGGTCGTGCTGATCCTGATCGGGATCGGCTTTACACTGGCGATTCCCGCTTTCATCAGGCCGCGCCGGGATGCTGAACACGGCGTGCAGCACGTCATCGACTCGGCGAGGCGAATGGCAGTTCGCCGGGCGGAGACGCTGACGGTATCCATCCAGCCGTCGGGCACGTGGGCGGTGGACAATGGCGATCGCGATACAGAGCCGGCCACGGGCACGGTCGAGTCGGATTTCACTTCCGTGGTGCGCGTCCGCATCTCTGCGCTGGGCGCGTGTACGTTGGATTCGATCGAACCCGGTGTGACCGTCGACGCAGTCAGCTGCCGGATCGAAAGGCGTGTGCGCTCATGACGCTGTTCGAAGCACTGGTCGCGCTGGTGATTCTCGGCCTTTCGGCGATTGGTGTGCTGGAAGCGCTGCAAATGAATTCGCGCGCGACGCGCGAGGCGGTCGTGTGGACGCAGGCGGTGGGTTACGCGGAATCCGCAATGGAAGAGACCAAGCTGGGGGTCTCACCCGCATCGGATACGCTGGCTACGGGCTTTTCGCGCGTGGTCAGAGCGCAGCCCTGGCCGGCGGTGCCGGGCCTGCAGCGGGTGACCGTGACCGTGACGCTGCCTCGCGGCGGGGCGTTCGTGCTCGAGCGGCTGGTGCGCGCACCATGACGCGTCGGTCCGGCTTCACGGTGCTGGAGGTCCTGGTTGCGCTCATGATTACCAGCGTGGTTGCGCTGCTTGCGTACGGTACCGCCAGTGCCGGCATCGACACGAAGCAACGATTGGAGGATCATCAGACGCGCTCGGAAGCACACATGATCGCGCGGGCCTTTCTGGTGGATGCGCTGCGCCATCCGGTCGAAGGTGGCGGCTCAGCCATGAATGACGTCCTGTTTGCGGTTGAAGATCTTGCACGCAGCGACGGCCTTCCGGCCGATGCGATCCAGTTCCAGTCGCGCGGCGTTTTGCCGCCGCTGGGTGCGACCGCCACCTGGTCGGTGACCCTGGCACCTACGCCCGACGGCGTCAGGCTGCTTGCTATTCCGATCGATGCTAGCAGCGCTGCACCGATCGACGCACTGCTCGATGATGCGTGCGGAATGCGCGTACGCGTTCTGTCCCGCAGTGCTGATGTCGAATGGCTGGACCGCTGGGATACCCTGGGCCGCGTGCCCGCTGCGGTTGCGATCGAATTCTTTTCGGAGCGTGGAATACCGGTCGGGGCGCCGCTGATCGTGCAGGCGGCACTGGAGACTGTGCGATGAAGCCGCGGGCCGGTGTCGCGTTGATGCTCGTGCTCTGGATCATCGTGGTGATCACGACGATCGGCTCTGGTGTATTCGTGGCCACGCGTTCGAACACGGATATCACGTCGAATTATCGCGCGCGTGTAGTCGCGCGGTATGCCAGTGAAAGCGGCGTCACGCTGGCGGTCGCGGCACTGCAGGACAGCCTGCAGCGTCTAACCGAAATCAGTGAGCGGCGTCGATACTTGAACCGGCTCGACCGCGCGTTGGGCGACCGGGCTGAAGTCACGCTGGGTGATGCCAGCTTCGGCGTAGCCTTGATCGATGTCGGCTCGCGCCTGGACCTGAACACGGCCGACGGCACACAGCTTTCGCGCTTGTTCGCATTTTTCACGGACGCAATCGCCGCGGAATCGGCGGCCCGCGCGATCAGGCCGTTTCTCCCTCTGCAAAGCGTCGAGCAACTGCGAGAGATTCCGGATGTATCGCGCGATCTGGCCGAGGCTGCCATGGAGTTTCTCACAGTCGATGGGGATGGTACGATCAATCGCGCGAGCGCATCCGATACCGTCCTGACCGCTGCCGGTGGTGAGCTTCGCGATGAGCCGTCCCGCATTCTGGTCGTGAGTCGAGGCTGGCTCGAGGGACACGCCCTCACGCACGAGATCCAGGCGGTGTACGGTGTGGTCGGCAATGAGCTGACCTTGATTCGCTGGCGGGAAAGGGATTTGTGAGCGAAGTCGCAGGGATCGAGCTTTCTCTCGATGTGGTGCGCGCGGTCACGCTCGGCGCCTGGCGGAAAGCGCCGGGCAAAACTGTCGTGCTGCCGTGGAATCCGGCCCGGCCGGCCGATGCCGTTGCTGCGCTCCGTGACGCGCTCGGTCCGACGCGCCGGATAGCGCTCAGCATCGGCCTCGGTTTCCTGCACGTGAAGCAGGCCAGGCTGCCACCCGCACCGCATGCCGAACGGCGCCGCATTCTCTCCTTCGAGCCCGATCGTTTTTTCCCGGTTCAGGACCAGTCACTCGCCGTTTCACTGGCCAATGATGACAACCTCGCTTTTGCGATCGATGCTGATCAGCTCGAGCGCTGGATCGCGGCCCTCGAGGAGTGGTCACCCGTGGAGATCGTGGAGCCGGCTCCACTTTCGATCGCGCGCGCACTCGGCAAAGACGCGACCGGCACGTTCGCGATACCCGCCGCTGCGGCTGAACACGGTGTCATCGAGCTGCAGAATGGTCGCTTGCGGTCCGCGCGCAGGATTCCCGGTGATGCGCAGGTGCAGGCCCAGTCCCTTCCGCCGCGCGCCGGAATCTCGGCCGAACATTTGGCGGCATACGGTGCTGCTCTCGGTGTGAACGAGTCATTGGACACAATGCTGCTGACCGACCCGCTGGCTTCGCGCGTTCGTGGCCGGCGGCTCCGCCGGGTGTCGCTGGCCGCGGTTTTGTGTGTGGCCGCATTTGCCTTGGCAGTCTGGGCAGTGGATCGCTCGCGCGAGCGCACCCTCGACCGCATACGGCAGGAGATTACGGCACTCACACCCAATGCACGGGAGGCACTGGATCTGAGTGAGCGCTTGAGCGCAACCGATCGCGAATCCTCGGCGATCGTAGTGCTCTCGGATCAGCGATCCGATCCGCTTCCGGTCCTCGCCGCGTTGAGCGCGCAGTTGCCGCCCGGTGTAACCGTTTTGAACATCAGAAGCAATGGCGGTGAGTGGCAGATCGAAGGCCGGGCGCGCGATGCCGCGGCCATTATTCCGCTGCTGGATCGCGACGATCGGTTCGAGGCTGTGCGCTTCCTGTCCGCCAGTACCCGATTCCGCGAGGGTGATCGTATGTACGAAACCTTTTCCATAGCGTTCCGTGTTCGAGCTGCCACGTAGCCCGCGCGAGCGGCGCACGGTCTTTCTCGCGCTGGTCTTGAGCGCGACTGCGCTGATCGGCGGGTTCGGCGTCTGGCCCTCCGCGCAGCGGTGGTCCGCACGCGAACAATTGATTGCCGCGGAATCGGATCGGCTGGCACGGCTGCGCGGACTCATCACTCATCAGTCACGCATGGCGGACGCCATACGCGCGCGCGCTGGCACACACGATTCCGGGCAGCGCCTGCTGGCCGGACGGACGCCTGCACTGGCTGCGTCAATGCTGCAATCGACGCTGCAGGATTTTGCCAATCAGAGCCGGGTCACGGTCTCCAGGCTGGACGTTGCGGGCGCGCCCGAAACCGCTGATCGCGCGCTGCCAATGATTCCAGCCACCGTATCAGCCTTGGGCGACATCTACGGAATCACCGAGCTGCTCACCCGCATCCAGAACGGTCCGCTCCTGCTCGAGATCACCGAGCTCACGGTCAGGCCGAATCCGGCGTTGAAGGGCGAGCTGTTGCAAATGACCGTCGCTCTGCGCGGTGCCTATCTGGGCGGCTCGGCCCCATGACAGCCACGCGCATCGAACCCGTGCTGCGCGGCTTGACCGCGCTGTTCGTTGTGATTGCGTTGGGCGCATTGTTCTGGCGGCCATCCGCACCGCGCACTGAGATCGCGCCCGCAGGTTTGACTGCGACGCCCACCAGTCGGTCGGCGGCAGCAGCGGATCCAGCAATGAGCCAGGCGATCATCGCAGCGAACATTTTCTCTCCGTCCCGAACCACACCGCGCTCGCGCTACAACCCGTTCGAGCCTGACCCCGTTACGGTCGAGCCTGCCTTCGGCAACAACATCATCGATTCCGCGGCGATCCCGGACGAGGAAGTCATACCGCGCCTGTTCGGCATCGTGGTGGGTCCGGCGGGCGGGAGTGCGCTCATGCGCCTCGACCCGGCCCAGCCCGAAGCACAGCTTTACCGCGAGGGCGATCGCGGCGGCGTGTATCGCGTAGTGAAGGTCAATCAGCAGTCGGTCATTCTGAGCGGTCCGCGTGGACAGACCGTGCTGCAACTCAAACGCCCCGAGGGGCCGTGATGCGAATCCAAAACAAGCGTTTGCTCTTCATCCTTGCTCTGCTTGCCGTCACCGCGTCGAACGGTCCGTTCCGAACGTTGAGCGCACAGCAACCCACCACGCTCAACTTCGTGAACGCGCGTTTGGCCGACGTGATCCGCTCGCTGGCAGTTTCACTGGGTGTGAACGTGGTTCTGTCCGAGGTGCCGGAGACCCGCATTACGTTTACCACGGCCGTGCCCGTGCCCGCCAGCGAGCTCGCGGGCGTGCTCGAGTCTATTCTGGAATCCAATGGCCTGGTGCTCGTGCAGAAAGGCGCGATCGCGCAGGTCATGCCCGCGGAGAAGGCGCCCACCACGGGTGCCGTTCGATTTGGCACCGAGCTCGGCAGTCCGCCGCCACTCGGGCTGGTCACGCAACTGGTTCCGCTCCAGTCGATCCGCGCAGATGAGGCAGCGGCCGCGCTGAGGCAGGTCGCGGGTCCACGCGCGCGTATCGAACCCGTGGCGCGTTCGAACGCGCTGCTGATCACCGACATGGCGTCCAACCTGGCGCGCTACCTCGAGCTGGTGCGCCGTCTGGATGAGAAGCCGCAGGGCGAGGCTGGACTGCGCACCTACGTGGTGCCGCTCAAGTACGCCAATTCGGAAGACCTCGCTGCATCGCTTGGACAATTGTACGGCTTCAACGTCGCATCGCGCGCGACATCGCTGTCGGACCGCAGTCTCAGCCGGAACCTGGATATTTTCCGCGAGCGTGAAGCCGAAACGTTCCGTTTGCGCCAGAATCTGCCGACCATGCCGGTAACGCCAGGCGATAGTATTCAGCAAGGCGCGCTGATCGGACGCACGACGGTCGTGCCGGATCCACCCACCAACTCACTGATGATCAGGACCGCACCGCCGAATTTCCCGCTGCTGAATGAAACCATTCAGGCGCTGGACACGCGGCCGGCGCAGGTGCTGTTCGAGGTGACCGTTGCGGAGATCACGCTGGGCAAAGCCGATGAGTTCGGGATCGATTGGTCGGTAGTGAGCGGCAGCACCAACGTGAGACTCGGCACGCCGGCACAGCCCGATACGCTCAGCGCGCTCAAGGACTTCATTATTCGGGTAGTGAGTCTCGATCGCGCCAACGTGCGGGCCGTGCTGCGAGCGCTCGCGTCCACCTCGAACGTACGGGTGTTGTCCACTCCCGAGATCCTGGCCGTCAACAACCGTGAAGCGCGCATCGTAGTCGGCAGCCGGATCCCGTTCGTGGCGTCGACGCGCCTGGGTGACTTCGCGGTCGACCGGTCGGTGCAATACGAGGACGTGGGTACCACACTGACCATCATCCCGACCATCAACCAGGATGATTACGTGAGCGTGCAGATCCTGCAGGAAGTGAACAGCCTGACCAACCAGGTGATCGCGGCCGCATTGGATGCGCCGGTCATCTCGACGCGTGAAGCGTCCACCCGCGCCATCATTCGGGATGGTCAGACGGTTGTGATCGGCGGCCTGATCGGTGACTCACGGGATTACCTGGACAGCGGTATTCCGTTCCTCAAGGACATTCCGCTGCTGGGTAACCTGTTCAAGCGTCGCAGCGAAATTCGGAACCGCACCGAGCTGGCCATTTTCGTGACGCCGTACATCGTGCGCACCGATGCCGATGCCGATGCGATCCGTGAGCGGATCCGCGGACGCATGAATCAGGATACGCTGCCACCGATTCGGCGATGAGCACGAATCAGGGTCGCGATTTGCGTGAAGCCGCAAACGGCCCGCTCGCGGCGCGGCTGTCGCCCCGCTATCTGGACGAGCATTGCGTTCTGCCGCTCGGCATCGACCCGGATGGCGCCCTCGCCACCGCGGTGGGCGGTCCGCTGGATCCCACCGTATCCGACGAGCTTTCCCGCCTGTTCGGCCGGCCGCTGCGCCTGGTGCAGTTGCCGGCGGGTGAGATCCAGGCCGCGATTCTGTCCGCACAACGCGAAGGCGCCAGCAGCAACGGCAACGCTGCCGATCTCGTGCCCCACGAGACCGACGGCGATGCGATCGATGACCTGCACGCGCTGGCCAACCAGGCGCCTGTCATCAAGCTGGTGAATTCCCTGCTGCTGGATGCGCTGCGCACCCAGGCGAGTGATGTGCACGTTGAATCGACCGCCAACGGACTGCGCGTACGATTCCGACTGGATGGCGTGCTGCAGGACATCTCGAATCTGGCCAGGCAGTATCAGGCTGCTGTGATCAGCCGCATCAAGATCATGGCCGGGCTCAACATCGCGGAGCGCCGTCTGCCACAGGACGGCCGCGCGCGGCTGCGGCTGGCCGATCGCGAGATCGACCTGCGCGTGTCCACGCTGCCCGCGCTGCACGGCGAGGGTGTTGTGCTGCGCATCCTGGATCATGGCGCGACGGCGCGCGACCTCGCCGACCTGGGCATGCCGTCGGATGTCGAAGCGCGCTTCGATCGGCTGGTCACCCGCTCGAGCGGCATCATCCTGGTCACCGGCCCGACCGGCTCCGGCAAAACCACCACCCTCTACGGCGCGCTCACGCGCGTGAATCGTCCAGGCATCAAGATCGTGACCGTGGAAGATCCGGTTGAGTACCAGATCGAAGGCGTCACCCAGATCCCGGTGAATCGCAAAGCCGGCTTCACCTTTGCCAGTGCGTTGCGCTCGATCCTCCGGCACGATCCAGACGTGATCATGATTGGCGAGATGCGAGATCGGGAAACCGCCGAGCTTGCGATTCAAGCCGCACTGACCGGCCACCTCGTGTTCTCTACACTGCACACCAACGACGCACCCGGTGGCGTTACGCGCCTGGTCAACATGGGTATCGAGCCCTACCTGGTTGCCGCCACCGTACAAGGCATCCTGGCCCAGCGCCTCGTGCGCGTAGTGTGCACGCAGTGTAAAGGATCGGGCTGCGACGCCTGCGCCAAGACCGGCTTCAAAGGCCGCACCGGCATCTACGAGCTGCTCACAATGAGCGACGCACTCCGCGCGATGGTCGTGGACCGCGCATCCGTCGATGCGATCCGCGCCGCGGCAACAGCCGACGGCATGAGACGCCTGTACGATGATGGTATGCGAAAAGTAGACGTCGGCACGACTACCAAAGCCGAAATCCTCCGCGTAACGAGCGACGATGCGTCCCCAGCATGAACTCCGAGCCGACCCGCCCCCTAATTCGAATTTGAATTCCAAATTTGAATTCGAAATTGAAATTGAAATTGAATTTGAATTTGACGTTGAATTCGCAGTGCCTACCCGCTCATGACCACAACCTTCCACTACCGCGCTTCGACTGCGGACGGCCAGGTCGTAGAAGGCGTCGTGCAAGCCGCATCCGAACCAACCGCAATTGATGAGCTCCGCCGCCAACGTCTGTATCCGATCGACGTCGCACCGGTCTCGGCAACCCGAAGCGCAGTCCGCGGCAGATCACTCAACAAGCCGACTGCCCTCGCCCTGTTTGCGCGTACCGTCGCGACCCTGCTCGGCGCCGGCGTTCCGCTCGAACGCGCGATCGCGTTTGCTGCGCAACAGGCGCGTCACCCCGATGTAGCCAATGCGGCACGCGCGGTTCAAAGCGATCTGCAAGGCGGTGCGGCCTTGTCCGAGGCGGTTGCGCGGCATCGCCATGTTTTCAGCCCGCTGTTCGTGGCGATGGTGGCCGCAGGAGAAGAGGGGGGGACCCCCGATGAATCGATGTCACGCCTGGCCGATCATCTGGAGGAGCTCGTCGAATTGCGCGGCCAAATCCGCACGGCGCTGCTTTATCCAGCGCTGATGGGCGTCGTG
>JBBDWZ010000132.1:0-31227 GCA_040902615.1 Gemmatimonadota bacterium
CGCCGGTGTCACACCGAACTTCTTTGCGATGCTGGGAATGCGCGTGGTCCTGGGCCGCGATTTCCAGGAGAGCGATGCCACGCCGAACCCCGCGCCACCGCAGGGACCGATCGGCAATCTGGGACCACCACCGCCGCAGCTGCCCGGCATGACGATTTTGAGCCACGGGTTCTGGCAGCGTCGGTACGGAGCGGATCCGGGCGTCATCGGCAAGAACATCGACGTCGGCGGGCAACGCGCGGAGGTGATCGGGGTGCTCGCACCCGGCGCCGAGCTGCTCTTCCCGCCCGGGACGGGCATCGAGAGGACTCCAGATACCTGGACCGCGCTGCGCGTCGATTACGCGGGCGGATCGCGCATCAACGTGTTTCTGCGCGTGATTGGTAAGCTGAAGCCTGGTGTGACGGTTGCCGCGGCAACCGCGCAGCTCGAGTCGATTGCAGGCAAGCTGCGCGAGCAATTCTCGATCAAGCAGAGTGCGGATTTGCATTTCCGCGCCGAACCCATGCACAAGGACCTGGTCGCGGACGTACGCACGCTGATCATCGCGTTGATGGGCGCGGTGCTGTTCGTTCTGCTGATCGCATGTGCGAACGTCGCAAACCTGCTGCTCGTACGTTCCGCGTCCAAAGAGCGGGAGCTGGCGGTGCGCGCCGCGCTGGGCGGAAATCGCTGGCAATTGATGACACCAGTCCTGGCCGAGAGCCTCGTGCTGGGCGCCGGCGGCGCATTGCTCGGTCTCATGCTCGCCCAGGCAGGCATCACTACGCTGCTTCGGCTGGCGCCGGAAGGCTTGCCGCGCATCGATGCGGTTGGCATCGACCCGCTCGTACTCGGTTTTACCGCCGCCGCCGGTTTCGCTGCAGCGTTCCTGTTCGGGCTGGTTCCCGCCCTGCGTGCATCGCGCACCGATGTCGCCGACATCCTGCGCGAAGCCGGACGATCCGGCGCGCTCGCGCGCGGCCGCTTTCTGCGCAGCGCGGTAGTCGTTGCCGAAGTCGCACTCACCTTCATTCTTCTGATCGGATCCGGACTCATGCTGCGCAGCTTCAATGCGCTGCAGCGCATCGATCCCGGTTACAAAGCAGAAGGACTGCTCACGTTCCTTGCGGCGCCGCGCGGCAATGACGGCCAGCGGATCGCCTTCCTGCAGCAGATGCAGCAGCGGCTGGGCGCACTGCCCGGCGTCACTGCCGTTACCGCGTCAACGCCGTTCCCGCTGGATGGCAACATCGCGGTCAATTCGCGGTGGGGACCGATGTCCGCGGCCACCGATCCGTCGAAATTTCAGCAAGGCAATGCAAAGTTCGTGTTGCCCGGGTATCTCGAAACGACCGGCGCAACGCTGATCGAAGGCCGCACGATTACGGTCGCCGACAACAATCCGACCACGCTCAACGTGGTAATCGATGATGATCTGGCTCGCAGAGCGTTCCCCGGACAGCGCGCCGTCGGCCAGCAGATCCTGATACGGTTCCGCTCGAATGAGCCTGAAACGATGCAGGTCATTGGCGTGGTCAAGAAGCAGCGCCACATCGCACTCACCGGCGACGAACATCCTGGTCTCTTCCTGACCGACGGCCTGGTCGGTCACGGCTTTGCCGCTCGCTGGGCAGTCCGCACGACCGGCGATCCAATGGCCCTGGCCAATAACGTCCGCACGATCGTGAAGGAGCTCGATCCGCTGGTTGCCGTATCCGAGATACAACCGATGACGGCGTTGGTCGATCGCGCGATGGCGCGCACACGATTCGCCATGGTGCTGATCGCCGTGTTTGCCGGCATTGCAGGCTTCCTCGCCGCGATAGGTTTATACGGCGTGCTCTCGACCATGGTGCGTCAGCGCACGGCCGAGATCGGTGTCCGCGTCGCGTTCGGTGCGCCGCGCGGCAGCATCCTCCAGCTCGTGGTTGCACACGGACTGAAGCTGGCAGCTCTCGGTATTCTCGCTGGTGGACTCGGCGCATTCGGCGCGACACGCATACTGTCCAGCATGCTGGTCGGCGTAGCACCAACCGATCCGCTGACGTACAGCACAACCGCGCTCGGTTTTCTTGCGATCACTGCAATTGCGTGTACGCTGCCTGGCCTGCGCGCCGCACGCATGGACCCGACCGCCGCGCTGCGGGATCAGTGAAGCACTTGCGCCCCGCGCAAAGACGGTATCAGGTTCAGGATCCAACCACGGGCCATGAAGAGGGAATCATGCGAGTACGCACCGCTGTTGTACTGGGAGCTGCGCTGTTGGCGCCATTGTCGCTCCAGGCTCAAGCGAATCAGCCGGTACCGATCAAGGAGTTCAAAGTCGAGTGGGAGGGCCGGCCGCGCGATCCGTATGCGGCTCCGGACGGCAAGGTCTGGTTTGTCGGCCAGGCGGGCAACTACATCGGGTATTTGGATCCGGCTACGGAAACGTTCAAGCGATTCGAGATCGAGCAGGGCACCAATCCGCACAACCTGATCGTCGATCCGCAGGGGCAGGTCTGGTTCATGGGCAATCGGAACGGCCGGATCGGCAAGCTCGATCCCGCCAGCGGCAAGATCCAGACGTACCTGATGCCGGACCCGGCGGCCCGTGATCCGCACACGGCCATCTTCGACGGCAAGGGCAACATCTTCTTTACGCTGCAGGGCGCCAGCATGATCGGCCGACTCAAAATGGCGACGGGCGAAATCAAGCTCGTGAAGGCAGGCGACACGCCCGCAAATCCCTATGGCATTGTGCTGGACAATGCAGGCAACCCCTGGGTGGCGCTGTTCCGCACCAACACGGTGGTACGCGTGAATCCGGAAACGATGGAGCTCACGCCGTTCAAGGAAGCCAGCGAGACCTCACGTTCGCGGCGCATCGAATGGACGTCGGACAACATGGTCTGGTACGTGGATGAACCGCGCGGGTTCCTGGGCCGGATCAATTCGAAGACCGGCGAGGTGAAGGAATGGCAGACGCCGGGCGGAGCAGGGTCGCGGCCGTACGCGCTCACCAAGGACGACCGCGGCCGGCTCTGGTTCTCGGAGACTGGACCCGTCAAGCAACTGGTCGGGTTCGACCCGCGCACGGAACGCTTCTTCTCCGTCAACTCGGTCAGCAACACGATTCGCCACATGATGTTTGATGCGCGGACGGGCATCATGTGGTTCGGCACGGACTCCAATAACATTGGACGTGCCCTCGTGAGGCCAAACGCGACCTAGTGATCCGCGCAGTTGCGATCGCGGCAGGTGCGGTCGCGGTTTTGGTGCCGGTCGTGCTGATCGGCGCGGCATCGGCTTCCCCCGATGCTTACCGCGATGCACCTCCGCCCGGCTTTTCCAGCGGCTTCGGCGAGCAGTCCTGCCATGCCTGCCATTTCGCGCGCGAGCCCAACCTGCCTCCCGGCCGGCTGGAATTGCGTGGCGTGCCCGAGCGCTACTCGCCCGGCGCTACGTATCCGATCACGGTGTTCCTCACAAACCCCGTCATGGCCGCCGCCGGATTTCAACTCACGGCTCGTTTCACTGATGATGGCCGGCAGGCCGGATCACTGGCGCGCGCGCCGTCTGACAGTACACGCGTTGCCATCACGATCAGCTACGACATCGCGTACGCGCATCAGCTGCGCCCCGGAAGTGCGCCGGCGGCGCCCGACACCGCGTCCTGGACCGTGCTGTGGACCGCGCCGGCAACGGGGCGCGGCGTTTCGTTTCACGCCGCGGCCAACGCAGCCGACGGTGATGACACGGTTGATGGCGACGTTGTGCACACGACCAGCGCCACCTCGTCCGGCCCCGCGCGTCATCCGCACTGAAGCAAGCACGCATTGACGTGCCGCAGTTACGTGCCGCAGTTCCGCAGTTATTCTGCTCGTAACATGCTGAGAGGATCGACTTGTGCCGCTCGCCGCGATGGCAGCCAGGTTGCCAGCGAGGCTACGCCGATGACTACGGTCGCAATCAGTGCCGCGATGATGAGGATGCTGGCGTTCATTTCCAGGCCTTCGACCAGCATGATCACGCGAACCACAATGATGCTGAGGACGAGGCCAATCAGCAGTCCCACCAGGGTCAACCGCATCCCGCGAACAAAGAACAGCTCCACGACCTGACGAGATTCCGCGCCGAGTGCGGTGCGGATGCCGATCTCGCGCGTGCGCTGGTTCACGGCAAAGGACACGACCGCGTACAGCCCGATCGCGGAAAGGAACAATGCAACCAGTCCGCCGCCGAGCATGCCGGCGCTCACTCGTCTGAAGATCAGTCGTTCGAGGCGATCGATGGTCGCGAGCGTACTCACGCTGGTCACCGGCAGCAGCGGCGCTTCTTCGAGAGCTGTCGCGCGAATGAGGGGTGTCAACGGCTCCGCGCGCCCGCGTGTGCGCACGAGGATGCTGCCGATCCGATCCAGCTTCGGCACGAATACGTCGAGACCGTCTGTACCGCTGAGCCCGGCTTGCATCTCATCCACCACGCCGGTCACCACGAACGCGGTTGCAGCTCCGGCATCAACCAGGCGACGGCCGATCGGATCGGCGGATCCCCAGAGCCTGCGAGCCAGGTCACCGCGAATCACCAGAGCCCGGCCATCCTGCTGGTCGGCGCGATCGAAAGCCCGTCCGAGCACGAACGGAAATCCCATCAGATCGAAGAAGCCAGGGGGCGCGGATTGTGTCCGCAACTGGATCGGCTGGTACTGGATGCCGTTCACGCGATCGGCCGGGTGGACGTTGACCTCCGCATAACCGTTCACATCCTGCTGCGGCACGACTGCTATTACGCCCGGCAACGCAGCAAATCGCCGCTGGAGACTCAGCAGCAGATCCGCGCGCTGCTGTTCGGTCACCGCATCGCGGCCGCTGCTGTTGAAGCTCACCACCAGGATACGATCGTTGTGCGTGGGTGCGGGCAGGCGCCGCAAGTCCGCGAGCATTACAAGCAGGATGGCACCGAGCCCGATCAACAACGGCTGGGTCAAAGCGATCTGTGTTATGACCAGGCCGGACTGGAGTCGTGACCGCGTCGACGCCACTGCATTCGCGGCGTTCTTCAGCACATCGCTGACACTGACGCGCGTGGCGTGCAGCGCCGGCGTCGTGCCGAAGAGAATACCGGTGGCGATCGCAATTCCGGAAGTAAACGCGACCGCCGGCCAGCGCAGCCCCAAATTGATCTCCGGCAAACGCGCTGCCAACAGCTGGAGCAGGATCCAGATGACGAACAGACCCAGCGCTCCCGCAGCAAGCGCAAGCAAAATGCTTTCGGTAACCAGTTGGCGGACGATGCGGCCGCGCCCGGCGCCAAGTGACAAACGCACAGCGATCTCACGCTGACGCTTCGCAGCGAGGCCTACCAGCAGCGAGCTGACGTTGACGCAGGGGATCGCCAGGATCAACAGCGGAATGATCAGGACGATGAACCGCGTTGGGCTCTGCGCCTCGCCGGACGGCGGATAGTAATTGTCCGCGATCAGCGTCACGACATCAGCCGAGATCGCATTGCTCGAGCGCCACTGCATGCTCTGCTGCGCCGCGCGCGCCGCAATGGCCCGCGCGATCGGCAGCGTCTGACTGGCCTCGACGCCGGAACGGAGGCGAGCGGCCAGACTGAACACCGCGGAGTCGTAACTGCTCAATAACGACGGGCTGCTCTGCTGCACGAGCGGTCGCGCATTGAGCGGCAGCCAGACTCGCCTGGGCGAGCCGCCGGTGCGCGCGCCCACGAACTGGGGCGGCGCCACGCCGACGACGGTGATCGTGATCTCGTTGACGCTGATCGTGCGGCCCAGCACGTCGGGTGCGCGGTCCAGCTGCTGCTCCCAGAACGCGTGGCTGATAACACCTACCAGCTGCGGCGCGCCGTTGTCAGGCGCCGCAGTAGGCAGACCGGCGCCCAGGACCGGCCGCACGCCCAACACCTGGAAATAGTTCGGTGTCACGTAGGTTGCTGCACCACTGTGCAGTGTTTCATGCCGGTCACCAACGCCAAGGACGACATCGGACGAGGTCCAGGCCGCCACCGCGCTGAACAGCTTGGATTGCACGGCATACTCGCGGTATTCCGGATAGGAGAACTCACGGCTGATGGTGCGCCCGGCGCCCCGGTTGTGATCGAGTCCGCGAATTCGAACCAGCGACTCATTCCGCGCCATGCCGTGCGGCGGCATCGCCTCAAAGGAGTAGATCAGCGTGAACAGCGCGCTGTTGAAGCCAATGCCCAGCGCCAGCAGTACGATGATGGTGACCGTCGAGATCGGCGTTTTGGCGAGGTGACGGAACCCGAATCGAAGATCAGCCAAAAACGACTCGATCCAGCGCGCACCGCGCGCGTCACGCCCCTGCTCCTGCAGGGAATCGACGTTGCCGAACTCGCGTCGCGCGGCCTGACGCGCGGCTTCGCTATTCAAGCCGCGTCCAGCCAGCCGCTCGGTTGAACGGGCAAGATGCAGCTCCATCTCTAGCTGCATCTCACGGTCGAGACGGCGTCGCTGGAATACAGACCGCAGCGCGAGGCGCAATCGGTTCAGCATGATGATCGCCTTCACTCGGCACGGAGTGCGTTGAGAGGATCGACGCCGGCCGCGCGCCGGGCCGGAATCCAGGTGGCCAATGCCGCAATGCTCATGACGAAGGTCGCGATGATGGCTGCGAGCAGCGGAGCGCTTGCGGTGACGATGTCGGCCCAGCGCGAGACGATGCGTAAAGCGACCATGCTGAGCGGCAAGCCGATTACCAGTCCGAGCAGGCTGAGTTTCAACCCGCGGTGGAAGAACAAGCCGATTACTTCACTGCGCGTGGCACCGAGTGCGGTCCGAATGCCGATCTCGCGCGCACGCTGGCCGACCGCGAACGAGACGATGGCGTACAATCCGATCGCCGAAAGGAGCAAAGCGAGCAGTCCGGCGCCTGCCGCGGCACTGCTGGCCTTTAGCTGTCCCGCGCGCGTATCCGCCTCGATGGCTGCCAGCGTCTCCGCATGGTCGACCGGAAGGTTCGGCGCTGCCTGGTGCGCAACCGACCGAATCAGCGGGATCATCGCCTCCGCGGGACCGCGCGTGCGAATCAACAGGCTCCTGCCAGTTCGTTTGCCCGGCGAATAAACGAGCACGTGGTCGGTCATGTGGCTTGGTCGCGCTTTGGAATCGTCGACCACGCCGACCACGACCAACGAAAGCGAGTCGGTCCGTGGATCCCTCGCATCAAGCAGGCGCCGGCCGATCGGATTTATTGGACCCCAGAGCTGTTCGGCCACGTCTCGGCTCACAATGATCGGATTTCCGGCCGCCGTATCCGCACTGGTGAAGTTCCGACCGCCTAAAATCGGGATGTCGAACAGCGCGAAGTACCCGGGCGCCACGGGCTTCGCGCGTACCCGAAAGCGATCCTGGTATTCGATGCCCACCACGCGATCCGCCGGGTGTACTGTGACCTCGTGCCCATCCCAACCATTGATCTCCGGGACTACACCGACCACGCCGGGCACTGCGGCGATGCGCTCCTCGAGCCTGCGTATGACTTCGCGACGCTGCTCGAAGGGCACGGCGAACGTATGGAAGGACGCTGACACGATGCGGCCGTTCAGCATGCTCGAGGTACCGGCCGTTTCGCCGAGCAGTACCACAGCCAGGGCTCCCAGACCGACCAGTAACGGTTGCGTGCATGCGATTTGTGCGACTACCAGACCCGATTGCAGTCGGGAACGCGCCGCTACGACCGATGCACTCGAATCCTTCAGCACACCGGAAACGGCCAACCGCGTCGCGTGCAGCGCCGGCGAGGTTCCAAAAACCACGCCGGTGAGCACGGCGAACCCAAACGTGAAGCCCAGCACCGTCCAATCGATGACCAGCTGGAGGTCGTGAAACCGCGCGCTGAAGGCGCGATAGAACGCCCAGATGAGAACGGTCGCAATAGCCGTTGCCACTGCGGCAAGCGTTACGCTCTCGGTAACCAGCTGCCGAACGATGCGGCCACGCGCAGCGCCCAGTGACAGTCGCACGGCAATCTCTTTACGCCGTGCCACTGCCCGCCCAACCAGTAGCGTGCTCACGTTCGTGCAGGTGACGGCCAACGAGAGCAGCCCGATCGCAGCTCCGATTCCGAATACGAGCACGTTCTCGTTGCGACCGCCCCGTAATTCAGTTTCCACTTGGTGGTTGTTGGTCAATAACGGGACGACGTCGGCCGAATAGACGGTCGTTGCGCGTCGCCCCGCGGTCTGCTCGGCCGCGCGCGCTGCGATCGCCCTCACGGTTGGCAGGGCCTGCCAGGCGCGAATACCCGGTCGCAGCTGCGCTACCGCGGCGAAAACGCTCGAATCGTAATTGGCCAGTGCGGCAGAGTTACGATGCAGGAGGGCGTGGGTCGGGAGCGGCAACCACAGACGATCGCGTGAATCGGAGACCCATGGACCCATGAACCGGGACGGCGCCACACCGACAATCGTAGTGGTGATCTCATTCACGTTGATGGTTTTGCCAATGACGTCCGGTGCTCCACCGAACTGCCGGAGCCACAGCGAGTGGCTAATGACGGCGACGGGCGGCGCAGCAGCATCCGCGACCGCGGGCAATCCGGCACCCAGAACCGGTTGGACATCGAGTATGCGGAAGAAACTGTCAGTTACATAACTCGCAATCGCGTTGAGATTGGTCTCACCCGCCCGCACGCTCAGGATCACTTCTGCCTGGATTGCGCCCGCGACGGCCGAGAACAGCTTCGTCTGTGCGGCATATTGCTGCAGCTCCGGGTAAGAGAGTTCCCGACCGATGAGCCGTTTTGATTCGTGGTCGGCCACCAGTCCACGAATTCGAACCAGGCGGTCGTTTCGGGAAATGCCTGGTGGCGGCAATGTGCGGGACGCTCGCAGGATCGAAAACATGCCGGTGTTGATGCCAATGCCAAGCGCCAGCAGCACGATCATGGTAGCGGTCGACAGCGGCGTTTTGGCGAAATGACGCAGTCCGAACTTCAGATCCGCAATCGCCGATTCGATCCAGCGCGAGCCGCGCGCATCGCGCGCCTGCTCCTGCAGGTAATCGACGTGGCCGAACTCACGGCGCGCCTCCCGCCGTGCTTCCTGCTCGGTCAATCCGCGCGCCATCAATCGCTGGGTCGATTGAGCGATATGCCGCTCCATCTCTTCCTGCATCTCACGATCGAGGCGACGGCGCAGGAAGACAGTGCGCAGCGCCAGTCGAAGTCGATCGAGCATGACCACGATCCTCACTCCGCGCGCAAAGCGTGAAGTGGATCGACGCGGGCGGCGGCACGGGCCGGGACCCAGGTAGCCAGCCCGGCCACGCTGATGACGCCGATCGCGATCAACCCGGCCAGCAGTGGCGCATACACGACAATGTCGGCGATGTCGCCGTCCGATCTCGCCAGCAGCTGCAGCACCGCAATGCTGAGCGGCAAGCCGATTACGAGTCCAATCAGACTGAGCCGGATGCCACGAAAGAAAAACAACCCCACTACCTCGCCGCGGTCGGCTCCCAGAGCGGTGCGGATGCCGATTTCGCGAGTTCGCTGTCTCACGGCAAACGATATGATCGCATACAGTCCGATCGCGGACAGAAACAGCGCAACCAAGCCGGCACCGGCAGCGGCGCTTGCTGCGCGCAGCTGGCTGTTGCGGCGGGCTTCTTCGATGGAGGCAATCGTTCGCACGCGGGTGAGTGGCAGATCGGGTACTTCGGCAAGAGCCAGCGACCGGATCAGTGGCAACATGGTCTCGCCGTCGGCCTGTGTTCGGATCAGTAGTTCGCCCGCCCAGCGCACTCGAGGCGAGTACACTACCGGATTCCTCAAGCCGGTGGGCCGCGCCTCCGAGTCATCGACCACGCCGACGATTTCAAATGCAGCAGAATCGCCCTCGGGATCGTCGGCATAGGCCAGGCGCCGACCAATCGGATCGGCACTCCCGAACAACTGCCGTGACAACTCGCCGCCGATTACGACCGGATTGCCAGAGTGAATGTCGGCGTTCGTGAAATCGCGACCGCGCAGGAAGCGGAGGTCCAGCAGCGTAAAGTAGCCCGGTGAGACAGCCCGGAGGTTGATTATCGACCGATCCGGTTGATTGCGGTCCGGCGCGCGATCGGCCGGATGGACGACCACACTCTGCCTCCCCCCACCGTACGTTTGCAGAGCCACGCCCACTACTCCCGGCAACGCGCCAATGCGCTCCCGCAGGCGGGCGACGACAATGTCTTCCTGCTTGGCTGAATCGGCGAAGGCAGTGAATTCGGCTAACACGATGCGCTCTTCCAGCGATGTCGAGCGCGACTCGCCATACTCCTCGAGTGCCATGAACATCGCCGCGCCGATACCGACTAGCAGCGGCTGCGTGCATGCGATCTGCGCCACGACCAGGCAGGAGTGCAGACGGGATCGCAAGCCAATTACCGAACCGGCGGCGTTCTTCAGCACGTCGGCTACGGACGTCCTGGTCGCGTGCAGGGCGGGAGACGCGCCAAACACGATACCGGTAGCAATGGCGAAGGCGAACGTGCAGCCGAGTACGATCCAGTCGATGGCGAGCGGCAGATTCGAAACGTGCATACCGTAGGCGCGATACCCGGTCCAGATCACGCCTATGGCCAGTGCGCCGGCAGCGCCCGCCAACAACACGCTCTCGGTAACCAATTGGCGAACCAGTCTGCCGCGACCGGCACCGAGCGAGATCCGAACCGCGATTTCGCGTTGTCGCATGACCGCCAGGCCAATCAGCAGCGTACTCACGTTCGTGCAGGTGACCACGAGAATGAGCAGACCGATCACGGTCAGCGCGAAACGGAACAGCAGCTGCTCCCTGCGCCCCTCCGCGGATAACACGCGGTCATTATCGAGCAGCAGCGGAACTATGTCGGCCGAATACGTCGAAGTCTCTTCCCGATGAGCGCTCTGCATGCCGACACGTCCGGCGATCGCTTTTGTAATGGTCAGCGCCGGCTCGGCACGAATTCCCGGCTGCAATAGCGCGACCGCGCGAAAAACGGTCGAATCGTAGCTGGCGAACAGCGACGGGCCACTCCGCTCGATCGGCACCCGCGCATTGAGCGGCAGCCACACGTACTGCGAGGACTCGTTCCAGGTCCCATGAAACCCGACCGGTGCTACCCCCGCGATCGTGGTCGTAACCCCGTTCACCGTGATGGTCATGCCGATCACGTCATGCGATTGGCCAAAATGCCGAGCCCACAGCGCATGGCTGATGACGGCAACCGGTGGAGAAGGGTCGTCGATCGACAGGGCCGGCAAGCCCGCGCCGAGGATTGGCTTGATGCCGAGAACCCGGAAGTAATTCGGGGTGACGTAATCGATGTCGACGTCGAAGCTGTTCTCCGTCGCGGACACGCTCAGTATGGCGGACTTGTGCGCTGTTCCCGCGACCGCGGAGAACAGCTGGGTCTGCGCTGCATACTGATGCAACTCGGGGTAGGACAGGCTTCGGCCGACTAACTGCCGGGATTCGCTTTCGACCGTCAGCCCGCGGATTCGTACCAGTCGATCGTTGCGCGCCACCCCCGGCGGCGGCTGGGTCTTCATCGAGTACAACAGCGTAAACAGGCCCACGTTCACGCCAATGCCGAGGGCGAGCAAAACCACCATCGTCACGGTCGTACGCGGCGTCTTGGCAAAGTGGCGCAGCCCGAATCGCAGATCGGCAATCGCCGATTCGATCCAGCGCGAGCCGCGCGCATCGCGCGCCTGTTCCTGCAGCGAGTCGACATGGCCGAACTCCTGGCGTGCGGCGCGCCGCGCTTCCGACTCGGTCAAGCCTCGCGCCATCAGACGTGCGGTCGCTCGAGCGAGGTGCAAGTCCATTTCGTCCTGCATCTCGCGGTCGACTCGACGACGCAAGAACACCGCGCGCAATACAAGCCGTGCCCGCTCGAGCATGACCAGCATCCTCATTCTGCACGCAATGCGTTCAGGGGATCGATACCGGCCGCACGCCGGGCCGGAATCCAGGTGGCAACCGCGCCAACCGCGAGGACCAGCGCCGCAATCACTCCACTCAGAACCGTTGGGCTAGGCAACGGCACGAAGAGAAAGTTGGCGGTCAGAAACCGCATCACGAGGATGCCCAGCGGCAATCCGACGAACAGGCCCATCAAACCAAGTTTCAGTCCACGATAAAAGAACAGGCCGACCACTTCTCTACGATTGGCACCGAGTGCAGTGCGAATCCCGATCTCGCGGGCACGCTGACTCACGGCAAACGCAACGATCGAATACAATCCGATGGTCGATAGGAAAAGCGCGACCAGGCCCACGGCCGCCGCACTGGTCGAGGCTCGCAACGAGTTGGCGCGGCGATTGGTTTCCATCTGGGCCATGGTCTGCGCGCTTATCAGCGGCAGGTTGGGCGCTTCGCCATTCGCCACCGAGCGAATCAGCGGAATCATCGATACGGCCGGCCCATCTGTCTGGATCAGCAACCTGCCCGCGAACATTGCCATGGCAGTCGCAGGTTTCGCCCTCGCAGTGTAGACCATGAAGGGGTAAACATCGGCCCGGCTGACCGAGGAATCATTCACCACGCCGACTACCACCATTGCCGCTGTATCGCCCAATGGCTGCTCCGCACGAACCAGCCGCCGGCCAATCGGATTGGCCTGACCAAAGAGACGGCGCGCGGTCTGCCTGCCGAGAATAACGGTGTGTCCCTGCTCGACATCCTGCGCATTGAAATCACGACCCAGCAGGATCCTGCCATCGAAGAAGTCGAAGTATCCGGGCGGCGCCGCGAAGGTCCTGATCGCGAATTGACCTATGGTATCGACACCGACTGGACGATCCGCCGGATGGATCACCATTTCGTGACGACTGCCGTTCCGCGGGGGCCGCACCACGCCGACCACGCCAGGCAGCCCGGCGAATCGTTCACGGAGCCGTTGCAGCTCCGGCTCGAGCTGCGCGAGCGGCAACGCGTTCGGACTGAAATCGGCGACCACGATGTTGTGTTCGTGCGCGGGTGTGCGGGACCGGTCGAACTGCGTCAGCACGATCATCATCGACGCGCCCAGACCCACCAGCAGTGGCTGCGTGGCGGCGATTTGAACGACCACGAGTGCGCCGTGCAGCCGCGATCGCGTGGCCACCACCGACGCCGCGGAATTCTTGAGCACATCCGCAACCGCCAGCCGGGTAGCATGCAGCGCGGGCGAGGTCCCGAAGAGCAGGCCGGTGGCGACCGCGAACCCGAACGCAAAGGCGAGTGACGTCCAGTCGAGGCTCAGCTGCACATCGGGGAAGCGCGCGCCGAACGCGCGATAGATGATCCAGAGCACACCGATGGCGAGCACTCCACCCGCGGTCGCCAGCAAGACACTCTCGGTCACCAGTTGGCGAACCAGGCGCGAGCGCGCAGCACCGAGGGAGAGCCGGACAGCTATCTCCTGGCGGCGCGCGGCGGCCAGACCGATCAACAGCGTGCTCACGTTGGTGCAGGTGATCACCAGGACCAGTAAGCCAATCAGCGTGACTGCACCCAGCAGGGCGAGGTCTTCAATGCGATCGCCTTCGGTCTTGATCCGCTCGTTGTTGGCGAGCAGCGGAGCGACGTCCGCGGAGTATGTAATCGTGGCGTTGCGCTGAGCGATTTGCTCCGCCGCACGGCCGGCGATCAGCTGCACGGTAGGGATCGCCTGATCGAGGCGTACGCCAGGCCGCAGAAGTGCGACCGCTGCAAACGAAGTGGAGTCGTAGCTGGCCAATGCAACTTGGTTCAGAACGTCGGCGCGAGCAGCGAGCGGAAACCAGACGCGCATCGCGGAGCCGCCGGACCACGCACCGTAAAAGCCTTCCGGCGCCACACCGACAATGGTGGCGACCAGGTCGTTCACCTGAATGGTTTTACCGATCACATCGGGCGATCGTCCAAACTGGTCATCCCAGATCGCGTAATTGATCACTGCGACCGGTGCCGCTCTGTCGTCAGAAACACTTGGCAGACCCGCGCCCAGAATGGGCTGCACCCCGATGACGCGGAAGAAACTCTCGCTGACAAATACGGCCAGCCCCGGAGTCCGGGTCTCGCCGGCGCGCACGCTGATCACAGCCTCATCGCTCACGCCGGCCGCGACCTCACTGAACAGCTGGGTCTGCGCGGCGTACTGCTGAATCTCGGGAAATGAAAGCGGGCGACTGCGGGTCTGCCGACGCTCGTTATCCGTGAGCGTGCCGCGAATTCGAACCAGGCGCTCGTCTTGTGCAACGCCCGTCGGCGGCATGGTGCGGACCGAATACAGGATCGTGAAGAATCCGGTGTTGACGCCTACGCCCAGCGCCAGCAGCAGGATCATGGTCGCGGTCGAAACCGGAATCTTGCGGAAGTGTCGCAGCCCAAACCTGAGATCAGCGATCGTTGATTCGACCCAGCGCGAACCGCGCGCATCCCGAGCCTGCTCCTGAAGCGAGTCGACGTTGCCGAACTCCCGACGCGCTGCGTGACGCGCTTCGCGTTCGCTCAATCCGCGCGCCATCAACCGCTGCGTCGACTGAGCGATGTGCCGCTCCATCTCGTCCTGCATCTCGCGGTCGAGACGGCGGCGCAGCAGCACGGTGCGCAGCGCAAGTCGGAGGCGGTTCAGCATAGTAGGGACACTCATTCCGTTCGCAACGCAAACAGAGGATCGACGGTGGCGGCCCGCCGCGCCGGGATCCAGGTAGCCAGGAATCCAATCAGCACGACCACGGCCGCAATCAGAGCGCTGAGCGCAGGTGTGCTGGCGTGCGGCATACCGGCCGTTCTCGATACGATGCGCAATGCTAAGAGACCCAGCGGTAATCCGATTGCCAAACCGATCAGGCTGAGCTTGAGCCCGCGATAGAAGAACAAACCCACCACCTCACCCCGTTTCGCGCCGAGCGCAGTGCGGATGCCGATCTCGCGTGTTCGCTGACCGACGGCAAATGCAACCACGGCATACAAGCCAATCGCAGAGAGGAATAGAGCGAGCAGACCGCTGGCTCCGGCGGCGCTGGTTGCCTGAATGATTCGTGCTCGCGATTGCGCATCGCTTGCCGCCAGCGTGGTGGCGCCGGAGAGCGGAAGATGCGGCGCTTCTGCCATCACAGCCGCACGAATGTGAGAGATCATGGGCTCAGCCGGCCCACGCGTGCGCACCAGGATGCTCATCGAGTAGCGCACGTCCGGCGTGAACACGTGATATCCATCACCCAGACTGAACTGGTCGTGCCCAGGATCATCGATTACACCGGTCACAACGCCGATCATGGAATCCGCCGGTGAGCCGGTGCCGGACATGATGCGGCGGCCAATTGGATTAGCCTGGCCCCACAACGCCCTGGCCATGTCGCGGCGGATGACAATCGCGTTTTCGTTACCTGCATTCCTGTCATCCAACTCGCGACCGAGCACGAAGGGCATGTTCATCAACTCGAAGTAGCCGGGCGCGGCGCCCTGCCTCGTGAGATTGAAACCTTCCTTATACTCGATGCCCGGGATGCGATCGGCCGGATGTACCGATGCGGCTACGACCCAAATGCTGTTGATTTGACGAACGGCTTTCTCCACGCCTGGCAGAGTGCCGAGTCGCTGTTCGATGCGGATGATGTCGGCGTTGATTTGATCCGGCGATGCGCCGCGCGAAGTGGGAACAAAGCTGAGGCGCAGTATGCGCTCACGCACGGGCAGCTCACGCGCTCCATTCGCCTCGGCCATGGTGAGCAGCAGAAACGCGCCCAGTGCAACCAGCAGCGGCTGCGTACACGCGACCTGCACGATGACCAGTCCGGATTGCAAACGCGATCGCCGCGCAACCGCGTTTGCCGAGTTCTTGAGCACGTCGGACACCGCGAGGCGGGTGGCGTGCAACGCCGGTGAGATGCCGAACACCAAAGCGGTCGCGATCGCAAAGCCGATCGTGAAGAGCAGCGTAGGCCAGTGCAGCACCAGCGTAAGCGCGGGAAAGCGCGCGCTGAAGTATTGCAGCAGACTCCCCAGAATGCCCAACGCTAGCGACCCCGCAGTGACTGCGAGCAGCATGTTCTCCGTGAGGAGCTGACGCACGATACGTTTGCGCGACGCGCCCAGCGACAGCCGCACCGCGATCTCTCGCCTGCGCGCAACCGCCAGGCCGACCAGCAGCGTGCTCACGTTGGTGCAGGTGATGATCAGGATCAGCAGGGTGATGCCGGCTGCCACACCCGCCATGGCGTACAGCTCATTTTCGAACCACGGCTGCGGAGCCTCGTTTTCGATCAAAACCGGCGCCACGTCCGCGGAAAATGTGCTGCGATCCGGGCGCTCGGTTGTCTCCTGTGCCGCGCGCGTGGCAATGGCCGCGAGCGTAGGCACGGCGTGCCGCGCTTGCACGCCCGGCTGGAGACGGGCGGCGGCGCTGAACATTGCCGAGTCGTAACTCGCAAATGCGTATTGACTGGTCGACTCGGTCAGGGCACGGGCGCTGAGCGGGAGCCAAACGCGTTGGTCGAAGCGATCGACATCGACGCCGTTGAAGCCGCGCGGTGCCACACCCACGATGGTGACGGCGATTTCATTGACCTTCAGCGTTTTGCCCACAACATCGGGCGCGCTTGCATACTGCACGTCCCACAGTGCGTGACTGATGACCGCGGTCAGCTGTGGAGCACCAGCGGCGGGTGAGCGCGGCAAACCGGATCCGAGAGTCAGCCGCACCCCCAACACGTCGAAATACCGGTCGGTAACATACGTAGCGCCTCCGATTACGCCCTGCGCAGGCCCGAGATCGAGGGCGACCCTGGTGCTGGTCCAACCGGCAACGCTAGCGAAGAGCTGGGTTTGTGCGGAGAACTCGAGCAGCTCGGGATAGGAAATCTCGCGGGCGCGCGGCCATTGGCGCTGCGGTGTGGCGACTAACCCGCGAAGCCGCACCAGCGCGTCGTCGCGCGCAATACCGGCCGGTGGCAAGGTCACGACCGAATGGACAATCGCAAACAGCGCCGTATTGACGCCGATCCCCAACGCGAGCAGCACGATCATCGTGACCGTCGTCAGCGGAGTGCGTCTGAAGTGGCGCAGGCCATAGCGCGCGTCCGCTATAATCGACTCGATCCAGCGCGAGCCGCGTGCATCCCGCGCCTGCTCCTGCAACGAATCGACATGGCCGAACTCCTGGCGTGCCGCGCGTCGCGCTTCCGATTCGGTCAGGCCTCGAGCCATCAGACGTGCGGTCGCGTGCGCGAGGTGCATTTCCATCTCTTCCTGCATCTCGCGATCGAGGCGACGGCGCAGAAACATCGTCCGCAGCGCCAGTCGAATCCGGTTGACGGAACGTAAAAATCTCATCAGATCACCCCGTCAGGTTACCCGGAGAATCGCGGCCAGCGCGCCCGAAAAGCGCTCCCAGCTTTCCCGCTGATCGGCTAGTTGCTTGCGGCCGGGGGCAGTGAGCGAGTAGACCTTGGCACGTCGACCATTCTCGGTTTCTCCCCAAGTCGCCTTGATCAGGCCGCGCTGTTCGAGACGATAGAGCGCCGGATACAGCGAGCCCGCGTTCACGTTCAACACATCCTTGGTGATCGCCTGGATCCGCAGTGTCAGGTCGTAGCCGTTGGTCGGCTCGGCCTGCAGCAGTTGCAATACGATCAGGTCCAGCGTTCCCTGCAGCAGCGGCGTACCGGTTGGAGCCATTTGAGCGCATCCTTCTGTACTAGACGTCCTAGTGATGGCTCCAAGGTAAGGATGCGTCCACTAGAAGATCAAGTGGTAGGTTGTTGCCACAACTGGCAGCTCGGGAAATGGGGAAGTGCCTCGGCAGGGCGACTTCGATGTCCCCGGCTTTAAGGAACCTGGACGGTTGGGAATAGGGAAATTGGCGTATCGACCGGCGCGAGAATTCGACGTCCGCGGCTTTGCGAACCTGGAGAATTGGGAATGGGGGAATAGGGATAAGGGATAAGGAATACGGAAGGACGCGGGCACGGAACGCACTGATCCGTATTTCCAATTCCCTATTCCCCATTCCGTATTCCCAACCCGCCACGAGCCGGGCCTAAGATTATGTCACAACATCGCCAGCGCCCGGATTCGCTAATCCCCATTCCCCAGCGTGCCAGCCGCGGCTGGAACGTTCTGCCGCAGTATGGCCAGCACCCAGATTCTCTAATGGCGCAACATCGCCAGCACCAACCAACCATCCGCTGCCAGTATCTGACCTAGTGCTGCCGCCTTCCAGCGAGATTCCCAATGCGTACAACACGCCTGCTCACCGGTGCGGTTCTGCTCACGACCGCGATGAACGCATCTGCTCAGCGGCCACCAGCAGCGGCAATCACGGCAGTGCAGGCCGCGCGGATCGATTCCGTAATCAGATTCGAGATGCAGCTGCGAGGAATTCCGGGTGCGGCCGTGGCGGTAGTGGATAGCGGTAGATTCGTGTTCAAGCGGGCGTACGGGACGGCCAACCTCGAGACCGAGACGCCAGTCGAAGTGGATGCGGTTTTCGAGCTGGCATCGGTCACCAAGCAGTTCACGGCTGCGGCGATCATGCTGCTAGTGGAGGAAGGCAAAGTCGGATTGGATACACCGATCAGCGGGTACATCGCAGACACGCCGCCGGAGTGGTCGGGCATCACGGTGCGCCACCTTCTGACCCACACCGGCGGACTCGCGATCAATGCATTGCCGCGGTATCAGGAGTCTGCATTGCTGAATATCCGGACGCCGGCCGCGTGGGAAGACGTTCGGCAGCAGCCGATGCGGTTTGCAACCGGCGAACAGGGCTGGTACAGCGATGCCGGCTATTTCCTGCTCGGTCTCATCATCGAGAAAGCGTCAGGCGAGACCTACCGCGCTTTCATGAAGCGACGGATCTTCGACCCGCTGCGGATGACCAGCACGAGCATTCTCGATAAGGCGCGCGTACTGAAGAAGCGCGTGCCCACCTACATGATCCGCAACGGTGAGTTGCAGAACTGGCGGCGGGACTGGGACCACGAGGTCCCCTCGTTCTTCGGCATTTTCTCCACGCTGGACGATCTGGCTAAATGGGATGGCGCGCTACGCGGCAACACGCTGTTGCAAGCAGGTACGCTTCAGCAGATGTGGACTCCGGCAAAGCTCAACAACGGCCAGTTCGCGCGCGTGCTGGATCGATTGTACGGCTTCGGCTTCGAGCTTTACGATGTACGCGGACGTCGCACCGTAGGGCACGGTGGCGCATCCGGCACCTATGTGCTGCGCTTCGTCGATGAGCCGCTGAGCATCACCGTGCTGACCAACCTCGATGCGACCAGCGGTGGCCGTCACCATGCGCTGATGGCCCGGACCATTGCGGGCGCGCTGCGCCCCGAGTATCGGCCGGCCAACCTGCTGGCACCACAGGCGGACCCGAATCCCGGGACGACGACTGCTGTCCAGACCTTGCTCGAGGCCATCATCGCGAATCGGGACGCGGCTGTGATGAGCCCGGCGTACCGCACCTGGTACGCGACCGCCTTGGGGTTCCGAGCGTTTTACGGCGGTCTGCTCCGAGGAGTGACCGGATTGAAATTCCTCGCCACTGATGACATTTCCGGACGTACGCAGTGGGGCGGCGAGCCGCTCACCCGTATCAGTAGAACGGGCGACCAGGCGGGCAGGTCGAGATCGGGTCGAGTAGATTATTGGGGTGACTTCGAAACCGCTCCAGTTTCTCTGGCCGCGTGCGTGTGGTAACCCGAGTGCTGAGGCCGATTTGGCCAACCTGATTCTCAATCGATGACGGCCGGATCTGTATCCATCATCGCCATCTCGGCAGCGGCCGCCCTGGCTTCGATAGAGGTCGGACGCTCTGCGACCAGGACAGGGGCATCACTACAATCCCAGGCTCAATCGCGGGCGGCCCAGTCGGATAGTTCAGGGGCCGATTCCAGTGGAGTAACCGCTGCGCAGTCGGCACGACCCGAGACCATACACTCGGCCACGTCGGATCAGGAGGCATTGTCTCGAGACTATGCTTACCCCGGGCGATCGAATATCAAAACGGTTGTCTACACCGTCGTCGCGCTCGCGATGGCCGCAGTTGGATTTCTGGGGATCCGTGCGCTCGTGTCGTACTGGCGCAGGAAAGAGGAGGCCGAAAGCATGCCGCTGATGTTGCCCGTGATGCCGAGGAATCAGCGGCCGATCAACGATCCATTCCCGATCCAGACAGACCGCACCTTTTCGCCGCAGCCATCAGCCGTAGAATCGAATCACGACGAGGAGTCCGGGGTCGTGCGCGTCGCGAAGCCCCCGGAAGGCACACTGCAGCTTCTTCCTGGGCGGTTCGAGATCGTCAGCGGGACGGACCGCAAGAAAGAGATCCGGTTTGTAAAGCCACCGGGGGCAGCGGTCGTGACATTCGGTCGCGACCCGGGAGCGGGGCACACGCACATCCAGGTCGACAGCCCGACGGTAAGCCGCATGCACGCCAGCATGCGTTTCGAAACTGGACGCTGGCATATCAAGAATCTCTCGGCAACCAATCCCGTAATCGTGAACGGGCAACCGTTGCCGGCCGATGATGAGCAGCAGCTGAACGACAGCGACCAGGTGGAAATGGGCGATGTGATTTTTCGGTTCCGGTCCCGCTGATGGTGGAGCTGCCGCTCGACCAGCGCAGTGCGTCATTGAGCGAGTGCGGGCGCAGACGCGTAAATCAGGATGCTGTTCTGGTCGAGGCCCTGCCCGGTGGTGCCGAGCTGGTGGTCGTAGCCGACGGTATGGGTGGCCATTCCGGTGGCGAAATCGCCAGCAGCCATGCGCTCGCCGCCGTGCGCGCCGCGCTGGCAGCCGACGATGACCTCGTCAATGCCGTACGGGTCGCCAACGTCGCGGTCTATGAAAAAGCCAATGCCAGCGCGGATTTTCAAGGTATGGGCACCACCCTGGTTGGCCTGTTTCGCCGGGGCGCCAAATACTCCATTGTGAACGTAGGGGATAGCCGGGCCTACCGGGTGGACGCTGCGGGCATCCGCCAGCTCACAGAGGACCATTCGTTCATTGCCGACGCCATGCGCTCGGGCACATTCTCGATCGAGGAGGCCGAGAAGTCACCCTGGCGAAACGCCGTCACACGCTCGGTCGGAACCGACCCGGACCTGGAAGTCGACTGCTTCGGCCCGTTCGACGCCAACGAGCCGCATGCCGTGGTCCTTTTGACGGACGGGGTCTATCGGACCCTTTCGGATGATGAGTTGTGGCGCATGATTATTTCGGCGCCGCGGCCGGATGAAGCGGTTCGGGCAGTAGTTTCTGCGGCCTTTGAATCCGGCAGCGACGACAACATCAGCGTAGCCCTGGTTCAATTCGGTCCCCAGCCAACCCGCTAGACTTCGCCGACAAATTCGCCATATTGTTAAGGTGCATTAACATACCCCGTTATTCTGCCGTGCAGCTGGCCCTGGAAGCGGTGGGACCAGCTGCCCGAATCCTGGGCTCGTCGCAATAATTCCGAGGCACCGAAAGCCATTATTCTCACGTGAAGCCTGACATCGAAAGCCACGATCTGCCGCGCTTTGCGGACCTGGATGCCGAGTATGAGATCCTGCGGGAGCTTGGGCGCGGCGGAACGGCCGTGGTCTACCTGGCGCGGGAGCGCGAGCTGGGCCGGCGGGTGGCGATCAAGGTGATCCGTGCGACGTTCATTGAGGACGAGGAAGCCGCCGCGCGACTGGTGCGCGAGGCACGCACGATTGCCAGTCTGCAGCACCCGAACATTGTGATGTTGTACGGCACCAGGCATCTGCGTGACAAAAGCCTCGCGCTCATCATGCAGTACGTCCCAGGCCGCACGCTCAAGAGTGAAATTAGGGAGGTCGGTCCGCTTCCCATCAACCGCATTCAGCAAATACTGACCGATCTTGGGCGCGCGCTCGCCTGCGCGCAGCGGCATCGGATCGTTCATCGCGACATCAAGCCGGAAAACATCTACCTCGATGACGAGACCGCCATTGCGCGGCTTTCGGATTTCGGGATTGCACGGCCGTGGGATGCGGAGCAAGGTCTCACGTTACCGGGCATGTCGATTGGCACTCCTGCCTACATGTCGCCGGAACAAATCGAGGGTGGTCAGCTGGACGGTCGCAGTGATCTGTACAGCCTGGGGCTGGTTGGATACGAGATGCTGACCGGCCGCGCGCCGTGGGCAGGCGAGACGCTTTTCAGCATGATCTACAAGCAAAAGCATGAAGCGTTGCCGCCGCTCGAGCAGGTGCGGCTCGGGATACCGGCCAACTTGTGCCAGGCGCTGGAAGGGACGCTGCACAAGAATCCGGAGGACCGGTTGCGCGATGCAGAAGCGTTTCTCGCGGTGTTGAGCGGCAGGGTCGTGCCGCCGCAGCGCCGCACGAACATCGCGGACGCACCTTCGGCGTATTTTCAAAACGACAACGTGACCATCCAGTACCGTCGGTCGGAGGTACCAGCGCCGCTACGTGACGAGCCATCCGTGAGGCCCGCGCAGACTATAACTGCAGCAGCGCCGACTGATCGGCTGGCGCGGGCGCAGCCGGCGGCCAATCGCATCTCGAATCTGCCGGCCGCAATCGAGATTTCTCCCTATCACGTCGTCCAGCAGCAGCTGTCCCACAAGGCAGTAGTTTTGCCCGACGACGCGGAGTTTTCCGCCGATGCTCCCGCACATCCAGGGCGTCGTCGCGTAATCGTACTCGCAGCGGCTGTGCCCGCATTTTTGCTCGCCACCGCGCTGGTAGTTACCAACTTGCGTGGCGGCGACGATGCACCGCCGGTCAGGACTGCTGCCGCTGCGGGAGTTTCGACGCCCGCAGCCGGTACCGAGCCATCGGCACAAGCACCAGCGCCCGCGCCGGCTGCAGGACCATCGCTGGCATGGGCGATGTTCGGCAATCGACAATCGGCTCGGGCCGGTGACACGCTGCCCGAGCAGCTTGGGCTCAAGGTAGAGGATCCGTCGGGTCGCGCAGCCGCAGGTGTTACCGTCCAGTTCGCAGTCACGGAGGGAGAGGGTTTGGTAGTGCCCGAGACCGTTGTGACCGGCGACGATGGTATCGCCAGCACGCGCTGGTTACTGCGGAGCAGCGGTTCGCATATGGTCACGGCTTCAGTGGCGGGACTGAACCGCACAACTGAATTCAGGGCGCAGGGGCTGCCGCGGCCGGCCGCGCGAATCGCCGCGGTTTCTTCCACGGCGTTGAAGGGCACTCTGGGCAGCCCGCTCGGGACCCCGCTGATCGTGAAAGTTTCCGATGACCGCGGCCAGGCGGCCAGCGGCGCATCAGTCCAATTCAGCGCGCAAAACGGGTCGGGTCAGGTCACGCCATCGACGGCGGTGACCGGGACTGACGGGACCGCACGAGCGGATTGGATTTTGGGTCCCAGCGGCGTGCAGGAAGTAGCGGCGATTCTCGCCGACCGGCCGGATACACGCACCGTATTTCGCGCCGTCGCGCGGCCTGCGTCTCTTGAGATCCGTCGCGGGCTGACCGTCGGCGGCACGCACACCTGCACCGTGAACGTCGATGGTAGGGCGGATTGCTGGGGTGGCAATGAAAAGGGACAACTCGGCGATGGTTCGGCAAGCCGCACCAGCGGACCGGTGAGCGTGGTTGCATCTGAGCCTTTTGCCGTGCTCTCGGCCGGAGTGTCACATACGTGCGGTGTTGGCATCTCCGGAAGTGTGTTTTGCTGGGGCGCCAACGCGGCCGGTCAGCTGGGAGATGGAACACGGGTCGACCGGGCTGAACCCGTCAAGCTGGTGACGGAGGAATCGTTCACCAGCGTCTTTGCTGGAATGGCGCACTCCTGCGGGCTCGACGCGGGAGGCCGCCTTTCGTGTTGGGGTCAGAATACTCACGGCCAGCTAGGCGATGGTACGCGCACACACCGCGAAGCCCCGGTGCGCGTACGCGGCAACCGCACCTTCCGAACGATCTCGATGGGCTGGACGCACACCTGCGGCCTGGCGCTGGATGGCAGCGCTTTCTGCTGGGGCGGCAACGCCGCCGGCGAGCTGGGTGATGGCAGCACGACGGACCGCACGGAGCCCGTGCCGGTTAGCGGCGGTGCCCGCTTCACTGCAATCGCCGCCGGCAGCGGACACACGTGCGGACTGACGACGTCCGGTACAGTGCAGTGCTGGGGCCTGAATTCGTACGGTCAGCTCGGCAACGATGCGACGGTGAATAGTGCGGTACCGGTGGCGGTCCAGCCGACCGATTTCTTTTCCACCATTACCCTGGGCAGCGTCCATAGCTGCGCTCTCGCTCGGGATGGTTCCGCGCGCTGCTGGGGTCGCAACACATATGGTCAGCTTGGTGACGGCAGCATCGACAATCGCATGCGGCCAACCGCTGTTGCTGATGGCCATCGCTTCACCACGCTGCAGGCCAGCGGCGCTCACACGTGTGGTACGACCAGCAGCGCCACCTTCTGCTGGGGTTACAACATCGAAGGTCAGCTCGGCAATGGCACTCGCACCAACCAGACCCGACCGGTCGCAGTAATCCGCCAATAATGAACTGCATGATCCGCATGAGTCACGTGCGACTCCTGGTTTTGTCGTTTCTGCTGGTCGAAACGTCTGGCGCGGCAGCACAGCAGTTGCCTCTGAAGCGGGAGCTGCCCAGCGTCGCCTGGGCAGGATGCCCGCAACCAGAGGAACGCCGCGCCAATGTCACGTCTGCTCAGCGCCAGGAGGCGGAGCGGCTGGCCGAGGCCGCGACACAGGCATCGCTGCTCGGCGACAAAGCTGCTGCGCTCGACCTGCTCGCCCGTGCGTCCGGCCTGGATGCGGCTTCGAGGACCATCGCATACCACCACGCCCGCACGCTGGATGAACTGAACCGTCCGAAAGAAGCGCTAGCCGCTTACTGCCGATACCTCGCGCTCGCACCGGACGCTCCGGATGTGCAGGAGGTACGCGATCGGACGCGCGTGCTGGGAACGCCGCCCGGATTCGCCGTGCCGGCCGCCGCCGCGCGCGCGTATGAAGCGGGAATTGCTCACTATGATGGCGCCAGGCTCGCTGAAGCAGAGACTGCGTTCGGCCAGGCCAGCCAGGCAGTGCCTGCATGGAGTGCCGCCGTTTACAATCGCGCCGTAACGCGACTTGCTCTTGGAAAGTCCGATGCTGCGGCGGAAGATCTGCGTCGCTATCTGGAGCTGAGTCCTGGTGCAGCGGACTTCAATGTCGTGCTGGATCTGCTCGCTACGTTCCGTCAGGTGGCTCCGTTGCCTTACAACCCGGGCAGCGTCCTGGTGAGAGGTCTGCTGGTACCTGGCCTCGGGCATTTCACGACCGGGCGTGCCGGCGCGGGCGTTTTCTTTCTCGGCGCTGCTTCAGCAGCACTGGTCGCCGGGTTCACAGTGACACGACAGTCCGTGGATTGTCTTTCGCCTCCGGTCAACGGACGGTGTCCGGCCGATCAGATCTCGAATCAGGAAACCACACGGCCGTACCTGGTACCGGGAGTAGCTGCGGCCGCCGTGATTGGCGTATGGGGTGCCATCGACGCGTACCGCGGTGCCGGCAAGCGCAACGCGGACGCGTCCAAATCGTTGCGGGTCGGCCATGACGGGCGCTCACGCGGTCCGTCCCTCGCGTCACCCAGCTTCGCGGTTGGCCTGTACAGTGCGCAATTCGATCTGATACGAGTTCGGTTCTAATCCTGACTACAATGCGCAAGTCTCTCGTTTCCCGGATATTCTCGTCCGGTCTGTTGCTCGTCGCTGTAACGCTTGTCGCAGTTGTGAATTGCGAACAGGTGGACATCACGACGATCGACGCCGCCCGCATCGAGCTCTCGCCGTCCACGGCTTCGATTGCAGTATCGCAAACGACCCGCTTCACTCCAACCTTATTCAGCAGCGACGGTAAACCGCTGGTCGGCCGCTTGATCCAGTGGACCAGCCTCAACAACACTGTCGCTTCGGTCGATGCCGAAGGCTTGGTGCGCGGGCTTTCCCCGGGTCTCGCAACGATTCAGGCCACGAGCGGGAGCGCGAGTGGCACCGCGCAGCTAACGGTTACCGCAGCACCCACGATTGCACTGGCACCGACCGAAATAACCTTCTCCGCTGTTCAGAACGGCGCGACTCCGGGCGATCGAACGGTCAGTGTCACCAACGCAGGCAGCGGCACACTGTCGGGTCTGTCGGCTACCGTGCGGTATGCGCTCGGAGAGCCAACCGGCTGGCTTGCAGCCACCTTGATGTCCACAACCGCACCGACCACGCTCGTGCTCAGTGCCACTCACGGGAACATCGCTGCAGGCACCTACACGGCGACCGTGGACGTAGCGACTACTACGGGCTCGACACCTCTCACGGTGCGGCTCACGGTGCTCTCGCCGGCACAGGCGATCGGGCTTGGAACGACCATCGTGTCTTTTGCCGCTTCGCAGGGCGGAGCAAATCCGGCGCAGCAGGCGGTGGGTGTCATCAATGCAGGTGGCGGCACATTGACCGGGCTGGGTGCGGTTGTCGAGTATCCGAGCGGGCAACCCACCGGCTGGTTATCCGCCACTCTGTCGGGCACCACTGCGCCGGCGACGCTGACGCTGAGCGCAATCACCGGTGCGCTTCCGGTCGGGACGCACACAGCGAGCATCCGTGTGAGCTCGCCGGTCGCGCAAAACAGTCCGCAGACCATCAGCGTGTCGTTCACTATCGGCGGCGCGCAGCCTGTGATCGAAGTCAGTCCGCGCACTCTCAACTTCACCGGCCCGCGCGGCGGCCCGAATCCGGCCGACCAGCTCGTGCAAGTGACCAACGTCGGCGCTTCACCGGTAACCGGATTGGCTGTGTCGGTGACCTACCCCGGCGGACAGCCATCCGGCTGGCTGTCCGCGCAGCTGAACACGACCACTGCGCCCGCCACTATCACCGTCGGCGTTGCGACCGGGACGCTGCCGAACGGAACCTATACCGCGACACTGGGCGTCAGCTCGCCGGTTGCGATCAACAGCCCGCAGCTGGTCGGCGTGAGTTTCCAGGTTCTCGAGCCCGTGCCATCTGTGCCTTCGAATCTGACCGCTACACCCGTATCAGTCTCGCAGATCAACCTCGGCTGGACCGCGTCGACCGGCGACGTCGCTCGGTACCGCATCGAACGGAGAACCAGCGCAAGCGGCGCGTTTGTCTTGATCGATAGCGTTGCGGCCAACACGACTGCGTACCAGAACTCCGGCCTGACGCCGGCGACACTGTACGCATATCGCGTTCAAGCCTGCAATACAACCGGCTGTTCGGGCTCCTCGAATGAGGCTTTGGCGAGTACGCCGCAGGCTGCGCCAAGCGCGCCATCGGGTCTTACTGCCAGCGCGGTATCGGGATCGCGTATCGACCTGGCCTGGAGTGCAGCAGGCGGCACGGTCGCATCCTATCGTATTGAGCGGAGGATGGGTGCTGCTGGTACCTACGCTGTGATCGACAGCGTTTCAGCCGCTACGCATACGTACCAGAACAGCGGACTCGCGTCGGAGACGCAGTATTTCTATCGCGTGCAGGCCTGCAACACAGTCGGCTGCTCCGGTTTTACCAACGATGCTTCCGCGACCACCGGTCAAATCGCGCCTGGTACGCCAACCGCGCTCAATGCGACCACGTTCTCCGCGTCGCAAATCAACCTCGCCTGGACTGCGTCGACCGGTACCATTACTCGATACCGTATTGAAAGAAAAACCGGCGCGGCCGGTACCTTCGCCGTCATCGACAGCGTTGCAGCAACCGCGACGACGTATCAAAACACGGGGCTCACCGCCGCCACCCTCTACTTCTACCGCATACAGGCGTGCAATGGCGCGGGCTGCTCGGCGTTCTCGACTGAGACATCGGCCACCACTCATCCGCTAGCGCCGGCGGGATTCACGGCCAATGCGGCGTCCTCATCACAAATCAATTTGAGCTGGAATGCATCGTCAGGTATCGTTGACAGTTACAAGATCGAACGCAAAACCGGTGCGGCAGCATTCACGGAGATCGCGTCCGTGAATGGTGCGACATTCGCCTATACGGACCAGGGACTGACGGCAGCAACGCCATACGACTACCAAGTACGCGCGTGTAACGCGGGCGGGTGTTCGGCTTTTTCAGTCACATCCACTGCGACAACGCAGCCTGCGGTCCCAGGCGCGCCTTCAGCACTCCTTGCCACGACTGTATCCTCGTCACAAATCGATTTGAGCTGGACAGCAGCCACCGGTACGGTGGATACGTACCGGGTGGAGCGCAGCGCGACATCGGGCAGCGGCTTTACCGAGATCGCAAGCGTGGCGCGCACGACCACAGCCTATCAGAACACGGGGCTCAGTGCAGCAACGCAGTACTTCTACCGTGTGTTAGCGTGCAATACCGGTGGTTGCACTTTGCCTAGCGCCGAAGCATCAGCGACGACACGACCGGGAGCACCATTAACACTGGGCGCTACAACTGTATCCTCATCACAAATCGACCTGAGCTGGAGTGCGGCAGCCGGTACGGACAGCTATAGCGTGGAGCGCAGCACGACGTCGGGCAGCGGTTTCATCGTGATCGCGAGTGGGGTGTTGGCCACGACCTACCAGAGCACGGGGCTCAGTGCAGCAACGCAGTATTTCTACCGCGTCCTGGCGTGCAATACCGGTGGCTGCTCCGGTCCGGGTGCCGAAGCGTCGGCCACGACACGACCGGCTGCGCCCACTGGATTGAATGCGATCGCAGGTTCCTCAACACAAATCGATTTGAGCTGGAGTGCAGCGATTGGTGCCGTGGACTACCGAGTGGAGCGCAGCACTACGTCGGGGAGCGGTTTCACCGAAATCACGAGAGGTTTGACGGGCACGACCTACGCGAGCACAGGGCTCAGTGCAGCGACGCAGTACTTCTACCGGGTGCTGGCGTGCAATACGGGTGGCTGCTCGGTCCCCGGCACCGAAGCGTGGGCGACGACCCGTCCGTTTGCACCGGGAGCACCGTCGGGTCTGACCGCGACAACACGATCGTCGTCCGAGATCCGTCTGAGCTGGACTGCGGCGCCGACGGCGACCGTCGACAGTTACCGGATTGAGCGCAGGACTGGCGCGAATGCCTACGCAGAGATCGCGTCCGTTAGCAGTGCAACGCTTGACCACTCGGATCAGGGACTCACTGCAGCAACGCCGTATGACTACCAAGTGCGCGCGTGCAATACAGGTGGGTGTTCGGGGTACACCGCGCCGGCATCGGCGACCACGCAGCCTGCGACTCCCGGTGCGCCTTCGGCGTTGAGTGCTACGACTGCGTCCTCGTCGCAAATCGATCTGAGCTGGACTGCAGCGAGCGGTACTGTGGATAGCTACCGCGTCGAGCGCAGCGCCACGTCGGGCAGCGGCTTTACCGAAATTGCAAGCCTGACCGGCGCAGCATATCAGAACACGGGCCTGACTCCAGCGACCCAGTACTTCTACCGGGTGAGAGCGTGTAATACTGGCGGGTGTACGGCCTACACCGCTGAGGCATCTGCGACGACGCAGCCTGCCGCACCCGGTGTGCCATCGGCTTTCAGTGCGACGACCGTTTCCTCATCGCAGATCAATCTGAACTGGAGTGCCGCGACCGGGATTGTCGACACCTACCGGATCGAGCGCAGGACCGGCGCGAACGCTTACGCGGAGATCGCGAGCCTGCCATCGGGCACGCTTGCACACTCGGACCAGGGGCTCACGGCGGCGACGCTCTACGACTACCAGGTGCGTGCGTGCAACACCGGCGGGTGTTCAGCTCATTCTACACCCGCATCCGCGACCACACAGCCGGCGACACCTGGTGCCCCGGCGGCGCTGAGCGCCACGGCGGTATCCCCATCGCAAATCAATCTGAGCTGGACTGCCGCGAGCGGTACAGTGGACAGCTACCGCGTTGAGCGCAGCACGTCGTCGGGCAGCGGCTTTACCGAAATTGTGAGTGTGACCGGCACAGCGCATCAGGACACGGCCCGCAATCCAGCCACCCAGTACTTCTACCGCGTGAGAGCGTGCAATACCGGCGGATGCACGGCTTACACCGCCGAAGCATCAGCGACGACACAGCCTGCTATACCCGGAGTGCCGTCCACCTTGAGTGCTACGACCGTGTCCTCATCGCAGATCAACCTGGCCTGGACTGCTGCGTCGGGCACCGTGGACAACTACAGGATCGAGCGCAAAACGGGTGCGGCCGTATTCGCCGAGATCGCATCCGTAAATGGGGCAACGTTCGCACATTCTGACCAGGGACTCACGGCGGCCACGCTGTACGACTACCAGGTGCGCGCATGCAATATCAGTGGATGTTCGGCTTATTCTGCACCTGCATCCGCGACCACACACCCGGCGACACCGGGTGCACCATCGGCGCTGAGCGCCACGGGTGTGTCCTCATCGCAGATCAACCTCAGCTGGACTGCCGCCACTGGTACGGTGGACACCTACCGCATCGAGCAGAGCGCGACCTCCGGTGTTGGCTTTACTGAAATCGCGAGCGTGACCGGAACGACCTATCAGAACACAGGCCTGACTCCCACGACCCAGTATTTCTACCGGGTGAGGGCGTGCAATATCAGCGGGTGCGGCACGTACACGGCGGAAGCGTCGGCGACGACGCCCATGGCTGTGCCTGGTGTGCCGCCCGGTTTCAGTGCGACGGCCGTATCTGCGTCCCAGGTCGATCTGCGATGGAACGCATCATCGGGCACCGTCGACACGTACCATATCGAGCGCAGGCCGGGTATGGGGACTTTCGCGCCGATTGCTACCGTGTCGGCAACCACGTTTACGCATTCGGACATGGGGTTGACCGCGTCGACGCAGTACGACTATCGGATTCAGGCGTGCAATACGGGCGGCTGCTCGAGTTTCACCATGCCGACACCCGTGACCACAGGGCCGCCGATACCCGGTGCGCCTTCTGCCCTGGGTGCTACGACGGTGTCTTCCACGCAAATCAGTCTCAGCTGGACTGCATCCAGCGGCACGGTCGTGAGCTACCGTGTGGAGCGCAGTACGACGTCGGGTAGCGGTTTCGTGGAAATTGCAAGTGTGACCGCAACGACCTATGACAACACGACCTTGACGCCGGCAACGTCGTACTTTTATCGGGTGCGCGCGTGCAATACCGGTGGTTGCACTGCCTACACTGCCGAAGCATCCGCGACTACGCACCCGGTTGCACCCGGTGTACCGACCGCTTTCAGCGCAACGACGGCATCGTCGTCACAAATCAGTTTGAGCTGGACTGCGTCGACCGGGACCGTGGACACCTACCGGATCGACCGGAAGACCGGTGCGGGTGCGTTCGCGGAAG
>JBBDWZ010000133.1:0-31174 GCA_040902615.1 Gemmatimonadota bacterium
CCCACGATGCCCGGCAACATAGGTGCGTGCGGTATTCACCGCGTGGACGCACCCCTCGTGGAGATTTCGTACCCGGCTTCCCGCAGCGTCTTCTCCTGACGCGCGAGGAGTAGGTCCTGCTCCACCATCATGCGGATCAGGTCTGGAAAGGAAACTCGCGGACTCCAGCCAAGTGTCTTACGGGCCTTGGTCGCGTCACCGCGCAGATGGTGTACGTCGGTTGGCCGCTGGTAGCGCGGATCGATCTCGACATGATCATGCCAGTCTATACCGACCAGCCCGAACGCCTCATCGAGCAGCTCGCGTACGGTGTGTGACTCGCCGGTAGCGACTACGTAATCATCCGGGCGGTCGTGCTGGAGCATCAACCACATCGCTTCGACGTGATCGCCGGCAAACCCCCAGTCGCGCGCGGCATCGAGGTTCCCCAGAAACAGTTTGTCCTGCAACCCTTCACTGATGCGGCCGGCTGCACGCGTGACTTTTCGGGTAACGAAGGTTTCACCACGACGTGGCGATTCGTGGTTGAACAGAATGCCGTTGCAGATGAACAAGCCGTACGCCTCGCGATAGTTCACGGCGTACCAGTGTGCGGCCAGCTTGCTCACGGCGTACGGACTGCGCGGCTGAAATGGTGTCTGCTCGTTCTGCGGGGGCGCGGACGCACCGTACATCTCGGACGAGCCAGCCTGGTAAAAACGGGTGTTGTGTCCGGTGCGCTTCACGTAATCGCGAAACGACTCCAGCATGCGCAACGTACCCAATGCATCCGCATCCGCGGTGTATTCAGGTTGCTCGAAGGAAACCATCACGTGCGATTGCGCGCCAAGATTGTAGATCTCGTCCGGCTCGACCCGCTCGAGCACGCGTCTCAGCGAAGTACCGTCGGTCAGATCGCCATAATGCAGAAACAGTCGGGCAGTCGGGTCGTGCGGATCGACATAGAGATGGTCGATGCGTTCCGTACTGAACGTGGATGACCGCCGGATCACGCCGTGCACTTCATACCCACGCGCCAGGAGCAGCTCGGTCAGGTACGCACCGTCCTGGCCGGTCACACCGGTGATCAACGCCCGCTTGTTCAATTGCCGGTCACGATACGGGCCGCCCAATCCCGGTTGGCATTGTACCAGTCGACCAGGTTGCGCACGCCGGTCCTGAAATCGGTTTGCGGCCGCCAGCCGAGCAGTGTATCCGCTTTCGAGATGTCGGCCCAGGTCGCCTGAACATCGGCAGGGTGACGCGGCTTCGAGGTCAGCTTGGCCGGTTTGCCGGTGTACTCTTCGACCAGCTTGACCGCATCAGCTAACACCACCGGTTCGTCAGAACCCAGATTGATAATCTCGTAGCCAACCTGTTTCAGCCCCGCGATCGTACCACGAGCGATGTCGTCGACGTAGGTGAAGTCGCGCTCCTGAGTGCCATCGCCGTAGACCAGCACCGGGTGTCCCTCACTGATCCACTGTACGAAGCGGAACAGGCTCATGTCCGGCCGGCCGGCGGGGCCGTACACCGTGAAGTAGCGCAGCACCGTTACGTCCACGCCGTACAGGTAGTGGTAGGTGAAGCAAAGCGCTTCAGCGGCTTTCTTGGTCGACGCATAAGGCGAGAGCGGCCGATCCGTGTTCAGCGTCTCGCTGTAAGGACGCGGGTTTTCGCCACCATACAGACTCGAGGTCGACGCCAGCACGAATTTCGGGACCTTATGTTCGCCAGCCTCGCGCAACAGATTCAAGGTGCCGGTTATGTTCGTGTCGATGTATACCTGTGGATCTTCGACCGACTGACGGACACCGGCGCGCGCCGCGAGATTGATGATCGCCGCATAGGCATTTTTGCCGAACAACTTTCCCACCGCCGCCGCATCCGCGATGTCGGCCCGCACCAGCGTGAAGCCGTCCCGGTCGATCAAACGCTTCAGCCGCCACTCCTTCAAGCGCACATCGTAGGCGTCGTTCAGGTTGTCTACGCCGACCACGGCGTCGCCTCGATCCAGCAGTTGTTCGACGACTTTCGAGCCGATGAATCCGGCAGCCCCGGTCACCAGGTAGGTTTGCATTCCCCTCAGATTTGTACGGTAGACACACGCTTGGCCATGTCAGTACAGGAACCCATAGCTGTAGTGGCGGGAAACCGTCGTCGGCGGGATTGTCGGGCGAGTCGGAAACGGGCCGAAAGCGCTCCCGGTTCCGATCCTCGCCTGTAGGCGCAACTTTGCACCGCGGTTGAAAATAGGAGGACTGGTCCAGTTGGCAATGGGCCGAAGGTTTCCTCAAAAACTGGTTCAATCGGATGCGTACACGGACGGTCCAATCAAGAACGCGATAGTGGACTGTCCCACAGATCCCGATACCCTGTCGCAAGCAGATTGCCCCCGAAGCTTATCTGCGCAGGGTATCGGAATGTGTGAGACAGACTACTAGATCCGCCATTCGTGATCGACCGCAACGGCAGTGCTGGGCAATGCAGGGGGCAGGCCAGAATCGTAAATGTCACGGGGATGAACGGTGAGTCCGGCCAGGTCAGGCATCTGCCAGAGCCATTCGACCTTCGGAATCACGAGGCCCGCGGAGAGCAGGTAATCGCCGGCGGCGAGGGGCAGCCGGCGAATACGCAGATCGGCGTGATGCTCACCGGGCGTTATGGCCATGGGCACATTGGCGATGGGTTGGGTCGATAGCTCCAGGACCTTGTTCCCCTCGGCGGTGCGCAACTCGATGTGAATACCGCCGCGGCGCACGTGCTGGCGGGCGCGAAAGTGGAATCGCAGCACGAGATCGTCCCAGGTATGGACCACGGGCATGGGTTGGCTGGAGGTGGTGAGCAACTCGATGCGGGTAATGGCGAAATCGTGATGGTCCGGCGTGCCTTCCTGATAGAGCACGTGGGGCAGTCTGCCGCCGGCACTCTGGTCGCCGCCGAAGACCAGCTCGTTGTAGCGGCGGGCCGCGTCGTTCACGCTGCCGTCGAAGTGAATGGCGCCGGCTTCGAGGACAACGCCGCGGTTACAGAGGCGAGTAATCGCGCTCATGCTGTGACTCACGAAGACGACGGTCCGGCCGTGGGACGCGACTTCACCGAGCTTGCCCAGGCATTTCTGCTGGAACGCAGCATCACCAACGGCCAGCACTTCATCCACAAGCAGTACGTCGGGTTCATTATGGGCTGCAACCGAGAAAGCCAGCCGCACGTACATCCCGCTCGAGTAGAACTTCACGGGTGTCTGGGCGAATTTTTCGATCTCGGCAAACGCGATGATCTCGTCGAGCTTGCGGCGGACTTCCGCGCGGCGCATGCCGAGAATTGCGCCGTTCATGAAGATGTTCTCGATGCCGGTCAGGTCGGGGTGAAAACCGGTGCCCACCTCGAGCAGTGAGCCTACCCTGCCCCGCATCAACGCGTAGCCTTCAGTTGGATCGGTAATACGTGAGAGGATCTTGAGCAGCGTGCTCTTGCCGGCGCCATTGCGCCCGATCAAGCCCACGACATCACCGCGTTGAATCGAAAGATCCACGTTCTTGAGAGCCCAGATGATTTTGCTGTTGACCGCACCGTCGCCGGGCGTACCGAACAGCCTTCGGAATCCGCGGATCAGTGATTCACCGAGACGGTCGTAGACTGGCCGGACCGCCGTCGTGATCTGGTAGCGTTTGCCGATGCCGTGTATCTCGATGGCGGACGTGGCTGCGTCCGTCGTGCCGAGCCCGCGTGCGGCCGGAGCTGGATCAGAGGTGATCGGCAAAACCCTTCTCGACTCTGCGGAAGAAAAACGCACCGGTAACCAGCATCACGACGGCCACCACCGCAGAGAGCAGGATGGTTGGGACATTGGGCGGAATATCGAGCAGCGCCCAGCGAAAGCCTTCGACGACACCGATCATTGGATTGAGGCCGATCAAGGTCCGATAGCTGGGCGTGATCTCATTGGCCGAATAGACCACGGGCGTCATGAACAGCCAGGCCTGGATCAGGAAGGGTACCGCGTGTTTCACATCGCGATACTTCGCGCTCAAGCCGGCCAGCCACAGTCCGGTCCCGAGCGCGGCCATGATGGTCATGATCACGAAGACCGGCAGCAGCAGCAGATTCATTCCCGGCAGTACGTCAGGCGAGAGGTCTCCCTTCACCAGATATACGATCGTCGCCACAACGAAAACGCCGAACGCCACGATGAAGTCGGGCAACCCGCCCAATACGGCAGCCAGTGGCGCGATGAGCCGCGGGAAGTACACCTTGCTCATCAAGTGAGAGCTTTGGGCGACGCTGTTGGCACACTGCGCGAGTGCGGCCGCGAAGAATCCCCAGGGCAGCAAGGCTGCCAGTGTGAACAGCGGGTATGGCCGGTTGTCGGAGTCGACGTTGGCCATCCGCGCAAAGACCACCGTGAACAGCACCGTGGATACGACCGGCACCATGATGGCCCAGAGCACGCCGAGTACGGTCTGCCGATACCGTACCTTGATATCGCGCCAGGTCAGGAAGAACAACAGCTCACGATACTGCCACAACTCGTTCAGCTTGAGTCCGACCCAGCCGCGCGAGGGCGCAATTCGAAGGACCTGCTCCGCCGATCCGTTCATCGCGGCGGCTGGAACAGGATCCGCTGCGTGGATATCGTCGAGTTGGCGTGCAGCCGAGCGATGTATACGCCTCTCGGCATCAGAGTGCCGCGGTCATTGCGGCCATCCCACGAGGTTTGCGCAACCGGACAGGGCAGCGGCTCCTCGGTGCGGCCGTATTCGCCTTTGTTCATGGGCGGGCAGCTGGCCGGTATGAGCGTGCGCACCAATCGCCCGCGCTGGTCATGGATGGTGAGCACGACCCGCGTCGAGTCAGTAGCGAGGTCGAACCAGAAACGCGTGGCACTGATGCCGAGATCGACTCGCGGGAATGGATTCGGGAAGCTCGGATACAACGACGTGATCGGCGGATCCGTTTCGGTGTCGACCAGGAAATTGCCGCGGCTCTCGACGGTATCGGCAACACCGGTCGCGGAGCGCGCGATCACGCGCCACCGATAGGTCACGTTGGGAATCAGTGATTGCGCGGGCGTCAGGGTGACAGCTGTGTCGGCCGTGGTGATGCTCTGCACGATGGTGCCGCGCAACACGTTGATGATCTGCAGCTCGAACTGAAACGGGCCATTCGGCAGCGGGGCGTCCAACGGATTCCAGATGAACTCCGGCCGGGTCGTGTTCACGAACGTGCCGCCGGGAGCGTTGATCACGCTCAACTGCACCCAATCCGGCATGGTAAAAGGACCCGCCGCTGGAGTGGATCTGCGAATGATGGGAAGCCCGGGTCCGGCGTCTGCTTCAGCGACTACCCTCCAGTAGAACGGACTCCGGGGTCGAATCGGCTGCTTCAGCGCAAGTGAAAAAGCATTGCTGATCGTGTCAGTCTGGAAGATCCCGTTGAATTGTGGATCGGCGGCTAGCTCGACCCGAAATCGCACTGGGCTCAGCCGCGGGTGGAACAGGAGTGTCCAGCTGAAGATCGGCGTGATCGTGGTCAGGACTCCACCCACTTCCGCGTCGATGCCGAGCCCGCTGGTGATACCGCTCGTGCTCAGGCCTTCGGGAAAAAGCACAGCAGAGGCCACGTTGGGCACGCCCCAGCCACGACTGTTGTCCGGCGCCTGCGCGTTGGTCGCCGACAGCATCAATGCCTCGCGCACCTTACCAGCGGTGAACTCCGGCCAGAACTCCCGAAACAACACAGCCGCGCCGCCGACAAACGCGGTGGCAAAGCTGGTCCCGCCATTTAGCGTTGTGTACGCGGTGAGGTCGCCCGAGACAGCGACGTGCACATTAGTGCCGCGGGCTACCAGCTCAGGCTTGACCCGGCTGTTTGCATTCGGGCCGCGCGCGCTATTGAACAGCACTGCGCCGGCAGCATCCACGGCGCCTACCGCAATCACGCTGTCCGCATCCGCTGGAGCGTAGAGGCTGCCGAATCCTGCAGTACTCTGACCCGGCGTGTTTCCCATCGCGGTGACAACAACAATGTCACGCGCGGCGGCCAGGTCCGCGATTTTCGTAGCCCTCGTGGAATCGCCATTGAGTACTGCAAATGCATAGTCGGTGGTATCGGCGAATTCGCGATAGGCAAGAGCTGAAACGATCACGCGCGCGCCATTGTCGCCCGCCCATTCGACGGCTTGGACCCAGCGATCCTCGTCGGCTTTCAGGTTTCCGTTGTGGACCGGCTCGACATCGACCTTGGCCAATAGGTAGTCGGCGGCGTGGGCCGGCCCGATGATCTGACCCGGCCGGTTGCCTGCCATGATCGACCACACCCACGTGCCGTGGACTTCCTGGTCGCGGACGCCGATCGGCTCCCCGGGCTCCGTGCGCACCACAAAATCGTCGTTGATGAAATCGCGCTGCAGAACGATGCTGCCGCTGGCGAACGCCTGATGCGCGGTTTCAAATCCGGTATCGATGATAGCGACGCGTACGCCGGCGCCAGTCAACCCCAGCCGTATTCCATGTGCCTGAGGCACACCGAGCTCCCGGAGCGCCGTGTAATTGGGACCATAGAGCGTCGTGTCCTGCTGTTGCAGGGCTGCGGTGACTACACCGGAGGGAGCCGCTGCGTACATATGGCCAACTGGCCGCACGCGAAGCACGCCCGGTGCTTTGCGAATGCGGTTGGCATCGACATGCGCGCTCACGGCATGAAGCCAGCTGCTCGCGTAGCGAATGCGGCCGCCTTCCTTCGCGATCGCCGATGCTATGCGGTACGAGTTGGTCGTGGAACTGTCGTAGTAGACCCAGACGGCTGGAGCGTCGAGGGCGGCTGCAATCGCTGCATTTCGGCGGCTCAGGAACGCGGCTGCAGCAAGAACAACCGCCAGCAACAGCGCGATGGCAAGGATCAGCCTGCGCCAGTGCAATTCAGACCTCGGCTGCAGCGAGTACCTCATCGATGCGCACACCCACGATCGAGCTGATGCCGGGCTCTTCCATGGTCACGCCGTACATCCAGTCGGCTGCTTCCATCGTGCGAGGATTGTGGGTGATCACGATGAATTGGGTGCTGGCCTTGAACTGCTGCAGCATGGTGAGGAAGCGGCCGATGTTGGCTTCGTCGAGTGGTGCATCGACCTCATCCAGCACGCAGAAGGGGCTGGGTTTTACCAGGTAGATCGCAAAAAGCAGCGCGAGCGCGGTGAGCGCGCGTTCACCGCCGGACAGCAGATGGATGCGCTGGGTGCGCTTGCCGCGCGGTGACGCTGTGATCTCGATAGGTGACTCCAGCGGGTCTTCCTCATCCTCGAGCTTCACATCGCACTCGCCGCCCTCGAACAAGGTCTGGAACGTGATCTTGAAGTTGGCGCGGATCGCCTCGAAGGTATCGAAGAACAGGTCCCTGGCGGTTTTATTGATTTCGCGAATGGCACTCTGCAGGTCGTCGCGCGCCTTGACCAGGTCATCACGCTGCGTGGAGAGGAAGGTAAAACGCTGGCTCTCCTCGGCATATTCTTCGACGGCCAGCATGTTGATGGGCCCGAGCCGTTCGATGTCGACCGCGACCTGCTGCAGCTCAGCGCGCAGCTGCTCGTGTTCACCTTCAACCGGCTGGGCCTCGCGGATCAGCTGCTCGAACGGGCGCCCCCACTCGGCCTCCAGACGATCGCGTGTGTTGCGAAGGGCAGCTTCCGACTCCGCCTTTTGCAGCTCGAGCCGATGCCGGCTCTGGGTCCGCTCATCGGCGGAGCGGCGCATCAAACGGACTTCGGCCTCCAATGCCGCCGCGGCTTCACCCGCCGCAGTCAGCTGCTCATCGACTTCACGCAGCGTGACGGACAGCTCATCGCGTTGCCCGAACAGACTCTGCAGTTCACCCCCGGCCGATTGGCGTGCGGATTCGTACTGCTCGAGCGCGTCGCGATTCTGCTGTTCTTCGGCGTTCAGCGTTTCCGTCCGCGCGCGCGCCTGCTCGAGATCTTCAGTGATGCCCGCGATTCTGCGCTCGAGCGCGGTGAGCGTGCCTTCGGCGCGCGCATGACTGACGCGCAGCTCGGCCTCTTCATCACGAACCGCCTCCCAGGCGGCTTCGCGCTCGGTCAATGCCTGTGTGCTCTGCGCCCATTCGCCCCGATGGGTGCCCAGTGTCTGATCCAGTTCCGCGCGCTGGCTGCGGGCGAGCCTGGCATCCTCACGGGCGCGTTCACGCGCCACCTGCAGTTCTGCCCGCCGGCGATCGACATCGACACGCGCGCGGTGCGTGCGTCCCTGGTGCCCCGCGCGATTCGCTTCATCCGCAGTAGCGCGGCGCAGGTCGATCTCGACCGCCTCGAGCGAGGCTTGCAGATCACGCACGGCAGCCTCGGCTTCGGCCACCCGTTCTGCGGCAGCCTCGCGCTCGGTCAGTCGGACCTGGCGTAGTGCCTTGGCTTCTTCCGCTTCGATGCGGAGACGCTCCACGCGTTCGCGCCGCCCGAGCAGCACGGGCTCGGTTGGAGCTTCACCAATGAAGCGGATCGTCTCGAGCAGCGCTTCGAGTCGCGGCAGCGCATCGCGCGGGATCAGCGCCAGTGCACCGTGAGCAGACTCCGCGCCTTCCTGTCCCTGCCGGGTGCGGAGCCAGCTTTCGACCTCCTCGAATGCATCGGCATCACGTACGACCAAAGCCTGCAGCAATGAGCCGAGCGTGCCTTCCAGCGCCGCCGCGCGCTGCGCCGGCAAACGCAGGAATTCAGCGACCGGCCCGAGCAGTCCACCCAATTGCTGTCGATTGGCCAGCGCGGCAGCCACTGCGGGTGCAAAGCCATGATACTCGCGCTCCAGCGTCTCCAGCGCGGCCGCACGCGATTCCAGCCGACTGACCTGGTCCTCGCTTTCACTCAGTGCGCGACGAGCTTCGCTTTCCTCCGCGCGCAGTTCTTCGAGCATGGTCTGCGCTTCGTTGCGCAGATCGTCCAGCTCCTGTTTGCGCGCATCGAGGTCGCGCGCCTGCTCGGCGAACAGATCGCGCTGCTGGTCGAGGCGCAACAGCTCGGCATCGAGCTCCGCCTGCTCAGCGGCGAGCTGCTCGAGCCGCGAGTCGGCCGCGAGTGCACGCGCATCACTGGCCTCGGCGTCTGCATCCAGCCTGGCCAGCTGCCTGGTCAATTCGTTTTCGCGGCCGCGCGCATCTTCATCGGCCCGGCGGATCTCGACGACTTCATGTCGAAGCGCAGCCTGGCGCTCCTGAATCTGATCGACTTGCTGCGCCAGCGACTGCACGACACCCTGCTGACCGTGGCGCTCGGCTTCGACGCCCGATGCTTCCTGTTCCAGTCCGGCGATGCGCTGCACCAGGTCCGCGCGCTCGGATTCAATCTGCTGATTACGGCGCTCAGTGTGGACGCGCCTTTCGTCAGCCACAGCGAGCACGCGTTCGCGCTCGGCGATCTGGCGCGCGATCTCCTCGAGTCTGGTGGCCTCGACGTTCCGCGCGCGCAACGCTTCGGTCGCTTCCAAACGAAGGCGTTCCAGCTCGGTTTCGGCCGTTGTAAGTGCAGCGCGCGCACCGGGCTCATCGACACCCATGCTGGCGAGCAGTCTGGCTGCTTCTTCGAGCAGCGATCCGACGTTCGATAGTTCGGTTTGCGCAACCGATACTTCGAGACTGAGCCGCCGAGCACGCAGCTCGGAGTAGCGCTCCGCGCGTTTGCGCTGGCGCGCCAGATTCTTGACCTTCGCCTCGACTTCGTTGATGACGTCCTCGAGCCGGGCGAGGTCGGCCTCGGCGCCTTCGAGCCGCCGCTGCGCACTCTTGCGTCGATCCTTGTAACGCCCGATGCCGGCCGCTTCCTCGAACATGTGGCGCCGATCTTCCGTACGATCGGAGAGAATCGCGTCGACCATGCCCTGCTCGATCACGGTGTACGCGTTCGCGCCCAGGCCGGTGTCGCGGCAAATGTCAAAAATGTCGCGCAGCCGGACCGACGTGCGGTTCAGCTGGTAGTCGCTGCCGCCTTCGCGGAAGACGATGCGCCGGATTTCCACTTCCTTGTGCGACAGTGGCAGCCGGCCTTCTTCGTTGTCGAAGGCCAGCGTGACCTCCGCACGATTGACCGCACGGCGTGCCGTCGTGCCCTGGAAGATGGCTTCTTCCATCTTGGAGCCGCGGATGGCCGACGCTTTCTGCTCACCCAGCACCCAGCGGATCGCATCGCTGATGTTGGACTTGCCGCAACCATTCGGTCCAACGATCGCGGTTATCCCATCGTGGAAGCGCAGTTCGGTGCGGTCAGCGAATGATTTGAAACCCTGCAGATTCAGCCGTCGTAGCTTCATGAACTTCGAAGTGAAGGAAGTAAGAACCGCTCGATCATTTTCTGACTCCAACGCGCGGCACCAGCGAGTCAGGCAACCCCGCGCTGCGTAGGAGTCTGCGCATGACATCCGCTTCCGCGAGGCCGGCATAGGCACCGGCGTACACGCGATACCTGCGCTCACCCGCCGGTGTCGCGACTTCGATCACGTATGCCGGAATACCCAGATCACCCGCTTCACTGGCGCGGGCGCGCGCTCCGGATTCACTTTCGTAATCGCCCAGCGAAAACGCCAGCGGCGAATGCCGCAGGTCCGACGCACTCGCGCCGGTCTTGTGTCCCTTGTCGAGCAAGCGCTGCATGATCGCCAGGGCGGCGGTACTGTCGGTCACCGGCCCCGCCATGATGCGATAGTAGAGCACACTGTCCACCAGGATCGGCGCGATGTAGAAGCCGATGTCCTTCTCTTCGCTGGAGAGCGCATTAACTCGTTCGACCGCCAGTGGCAACTCCTGGTGCGCTTCAACCGCTACGGCATACGGAAGTGGAACGACGGAACTCGGAACGGTGGGTGCCGCCGGAACCGGCGCGCCGGTCGAGGTGGTCGGCGGCACAACCGCTGGAGTGGCAGAAAGCTCGACATAACGCCGGACTACCAGCCAGGCCCCGACGATGAGCACAGCCAGAACGACCAACGATAACCCGATGTACAGGCGCTTGCGACTCTTGACAGTGGGGCGCGGCTCCGTGGTTGCAAACGATGGCTCCGAGAGCGATGGTTGCGGCCGGCTCGGCCCGCGCGGCTTTGCTGGCGCCCGCGGCTCGGCCGGCTCGATGGCCGGCGCCAGTTCCTCCACTGGCGGAGCTGGTGCGGGCGGCGGTGCCATTAGCGCCGCCCGCTGACGAGACCGCAAATCCGCGATCAGCGCCTCGCGCGCTGCATTGCGCGGTACCCGAATCGCTTCGAAATCGCGTTCGCGATTGCGCTCCGGCGCCTTCCCCTCTTCATCGTCCTCTTCGACAACTGGCTGTGCACGCGTCTCCGGCACTGGCGCGGCCGCTTCTTCGATGATCGGATCGTCAGGCGCGATGACCGCCAAACATACGGCGTCGGCAGAAAGCCGATCGGCCAGAACATTCAGCTCTTCCGTGCGTGCCAAGGCGAGGATGTTGGGAATTCGATCGGAGAGAATCTCAAGACCATCGGAATGCGATGGGACATAGGCCAGCACCAGGACGCCCGCCGATTTCTGCTCGGAAAGCAGCCGCACCCAGCGCGTGTCGGTCAGGACCACCATGGGTTCGCCACCGATACCCGCAGGCGCGAACTTAAAGCGACGTTTGGGTGGCTTTACGATTACGTGCTTGAGCGATGCGCCGTAAAGAAAGATGTCAGCAACGCCCTCCACGTTTTCCACGTCGACCGACGGATGCAGCTCACCACCTTCGACCGCGAGGTCCAGCAACAGACAGTTGTAGGTTTTGGCGAGGTGATCGGCGAGCGCGATCGTCGTGCGGACACTCCAGCCATCGTGCCAGGCGGTCTCGCTCGCGACCACGAGCACCGCCGATACCGGCACGGAACCTTCGGCCGCGCCCGCGCCCAACCGCGTGGCCAGCACGCGGTCCAACTCCGATGGCACGGGAGCGTGCGCCGGATCCCAGGGAATTGCATCGCTCCACGCACTCCGTTGCATGCCGTGCAAGGTAGCGGGACAAGGAGCGAGGAGCGAGGAGCGAGGAGCGACGAGCCACAGATGCTGGCGGGGCGGGTGCTGTAACGCGGGGTGAATTGCTGCGGCCTCACTCTAGCTGCGCGCCTGTTCAAGAAAGATCTGGCTATAACTGCGCGAAAGGCGCTCCTCACTGGTGGTTAGAACGAGGGGCCGAACGAAACCGAAAATACGCCGTCACGGAATCCATTCCGATCGGAGCGACTGAGCGGGACCGCGTAGTCGAAACGAAGCACGGTATAAAACACGTTGAAACGAAGGCCGATGCCATAGCTGAACAGCGGCTCACGAACCAGGTACGGGTCGGCATCAGCCGCGCGTTCCCAGACGACTTTCACGGCCCTGGCTTCGCCCGGGGCGCAGCTGCGAGGACTGCTTGGACTGGACTGCAGGCAGATCTGGTTGTCCCAGGCGACGCCACCATCGAAGAAGGTTACGAAATCGACCGGTGGGAAGGAGCCCAGGAAACCAATCTGCAATTCCTTGATGATGGGGACACGCACTTCGGCATTCATGAAGGCCGCGCTCGAGCCAATCAGCTGATCGCGGATCGGGCATTGTGAAAAGGACTCGGTGGTGCCGAGGTTTCGACTGTTGGCGCAGGCGTCCCCAGCCAGCTCATACGAGTCCGCATCATAGCCACGGATGTAATACGGACCACCCCAGTAAACCGCGAACCGGTCCGCGTCACTACCCCAGCGCGACAGCGCGGTGAGCCGGGTGGCGAAGACTACCGACTGTTTGTAATCCCAATAATTGCGGAAATCGAGCAGGCCCTCGGTATACGAGAAATTGCCGAGTGTGCGCGAGATCTGTGCGCGATAGCGCCGACCGTAAATCGGACCGGTCCAACCGAACAGTGAATTGTCGAAGACCAGCGCCGCCATTGGCTGAAGGTAACTCATGTCGGCAATCCGCTCGGAATGATCGAGCGTCTCATCCGTATCCACGTACCGGCCGCGGTAGAGGATATCACTCTTGTAATACACACCGCTGGCGCCGAGCTCCAGCCGCTTGAAGGTGCTGAACGGATAACTCACATACGCAGCTGCCGTGCGGATGACGTCTCGTACGAACACGCTGGCGGCCACATCCTGTGGCTGGCCATCGATGTCCAGCGTCATGTAGTCGCTGCCGTAGTAGCGATACAGCGGGATCTGCTCCAGTGCGAAGCCCAGGTTGGCGCGGGTCTTCAGGAAGTTGTACCCGGCAAACATGCTGGCATCGGATAGCGACCCATTGATGTTGCCTGCCATCAGGATGTTGTGATTGCCGAGCATGTCCGAGAGGGCGATGTAGCTGCCGCCATACACGCCGTTGCCGTAATAACCGCCCACCTGCGCGCCAATGGTCGGACGACCGATGATGTCCGGCGTGAACTTCACCTTGTAATCGCGATGTCTGAACCCGGCCGTGTCGGGCAACGCCAGGGTCGCACTGTCCAGCAATGCCACAACTGAAACCGGCGCCTGCACCTGGCTGCCTGGAAGCGTTTCTCCGCTCGGCCGGATGCTGCTGCCACTCCGATAGAACGAGGTAATGCTACCCGGCGGGGGCGGGGGCGGGGGCGGGGGAATGACGACGGCGCTTGTGATCGTGGACTGCGCAACGGTGACCAGTCGCGACGAGGTGTCAGGCGCAGCGGTGGCCGTGGAACCCCCGCCCCCGCCCCCGCCCCCGCCCCCTGCTATAACAACCGGCGCGTTTGGAAGCACCGGAAACCGCGGCAACGAACGCGGATCATTGACCGCGTAAATGTTGTAACCGGCCTTCTCGAAATACGTATAGAGCAGACGGCCGTCGCGCGCCCAACTCAAGGTCGGACTCACTTCCTTTACGCCGATTACACCGGACAGCAAATCGCTGATGCGATACAGCTGCTGGTCTGCGAGCTCGAACAAATGGAGGTTGTTGGTGCCGGTTGCATCGTTCACCCAGACCAATGACTTCGAGTCGGGAGCCCAGACCGGATTCATGTTCTTGCCGAGATCCTGCTGCGGCAAAACCGTAACGCGCCCGTCAGCGACCTTCACCAGACCAACCCGGAAATTGCCGTAGGTCAGCCGATCGAAATCCGTCTGTGGCCCGCGATCAGTTGTGAAGGCGATCGTGCTGCCATCGGGTGACCACGCCGGGGTCAGGTCTGCATAACGGTCATCGGTCAGGCGAGTCAGCTTGCCGGCAAGGTCAGTGATGAACAGATCGCTGATGCCGCCGTCATTACCGGAAAAAACCAGCCGCTGTCCATCCGGAGAAAAGCTGGGTGCCTCAATACCATCCAATTCGAACTTGAGCCTGCGCATTACACGATTCTGCTTCAGGTCATAGATGTAGAGCGCGTCGCGGCCGCCCGACTGCGCGGAGAATGCGATGTACCTGCTATCCGCGGAAAACGCCGCACCGGATGTGAGGTATCGCAGCGACTCGAAGCTCGCGTCACGGGCGCCATTGACCAGTTTGCGGACTGGCTTTCCGGTTTTGGCATCGGCCAGCCACAAATCGAAGAAGAAGCCGCCGCGCTGGGACAGGTAAGCCATGTGCCTGCCGTCGGGTGAAATCGCCGGCGAAAGGAACCAGGGGTCATTCACCTTGTCGTGGTGCGTGAGCTTCTCCGACATGGTGGTCGGTGGTGCGAATTCAGCGACCTGGGGCAAGTAGGTTTTGCGTACCGAGGCGATCCATTCGTTGCTCAGCTCTGCCAGCGTGATGCCGAGCGTGGTGGCAAACGCACGCTCGACCCCCATACGCGGCGTCTTCTGCAGCAGAATGCCCACCACTTCATCGCCCCACTTGCCGCCGACAAAGGACCAGAGCGACTGACCAAATCGATACGACAGGTAGTCGTCCCGCGCGGACATCTCGGCGATGTCGCGCAGATAGCCATTGAGCGTAGCGTCGCGCAGCCAGCTCACGGTCAACGGGTCGATCCGTCCGATCGACAGGTACTCGGCCATGCCTTCCATGAACCACAACGGCAGGCGTCCACCGAACGGGTTGGCATCGTTGAGCACACCACGCCGGAAGATGACGTCGAACTGGAATGCGTGAACCAACTCGTGAGTCAGAACATGATCGAAGTCGGCGTAGGACCCGGTGAATGGCAGGATGACGCGGCTCTTCAGTGCCTCGGTAACGCCGCCCGTGCTTTCATCGATCAGCCCGGCCAGCGCGTTGGTCTGCTGAAAGTCGGTGTGCGATGCGTAAAGGATGATCGGCTTGCGCTCGCGGAACTCGTGCTGCAGGATGCGCGACAGGCGTGCGTAGGAGCGCTCGGCCATGCGCGCGGCGTCCATCACCGCCTCGCGTTCCTGCTCGTAGTAATAGATGTCGAAATGTTCGGTGCGGATCACATCGAAGTCGAACGAGCGGTACTGCACCTTGTTGCGACCGAAGTACTGACCACTGCCGGGCGCAGGTAGTGCCAGCGCGAAGGCCATCAAAACGAGAAGCCCGGTTTTCTTCATCGGTTTTCCCTGATTGGGACCGTCAGGTCCGAGTCGCCCGGTGATTACTCTTCGAGTACCTGAACCGGCGCATCACCCCATAAGCGTTCCAACTGATAGAACTCGCGGGCAGCCGGATGGAAGACATGAATCACGAAATCAATGTAGTCGATAAGCACCCACCGGCCGCCGCGCAATCCTTCTACGTGGTCTGGCCGGACGCCGTCCTTCTTCAGCTCCTCAATGACGTGCTCGGCCACCGAGCGCGCGTGCAGGTCCGAAGTTCCCGATGCCAGAAGGAAATAATCGGTTGCGTTGGACAGGCCGCGCAGGTCGAGCAGGAGCAGGTTTTGCGCTTTGCGCTCGGCCATCAACTCGGCCGCGCGCGAAAGATCGGCCGGCATCCGGCCCTGGGCCGGTGCGGGTTTACTCGCTTTTGTGTCCGGTGATTTCATTGCTGGCTGATCACTCTACTGCATGAGTATTGGAATGGTTTCGATTCAACTTATCGCCTTGACCATCGGATCAGCGACAGCGTGCGAAATCCCTCGGCATACCGGCCACGCAGGCGCGCCAGCTCCGCCACGCGGCCCAGCTGCTGATCGACCCACAATACATCATGGGATCCCTCCCGGCCGCGCGCCCATTGCAGAATCCGGCCGGGCCGGGCCATGAGGTCCGCCAGGGTCCGGATCAGCCGGTAGAGCCAGAATGTGCGGACCGAATTCACCAGACGGCCTGACCTCAAGAACGTCTCGAACCGATAAAAATCGGTCACCACCGTTGCCGCGCCGAACCCTCGGTACAACCGGCGCAGGTACGGCCACTGCAGGCGTGTGGCCGGCATGAAGTGGCGCAGTCTGAGGCGCTCATCGTACCACATGCGACCACCCATTCGGGCCAGGGCGAGACACAATTCGGTATCACCGCCCGAAGCCAGTTGCACGCCCGTGCGATCAGTCCCCACCGTTCGATATCCGGATGAGAACAAGGTGACCAGGTCGCGTTTGCGGACCGTGAGGCCAGCTCCCCAAAGGACCGGCCGCGTTTCCGTCACGTCACCGCCCGTACGAGCCTGGCTACCCACCGCGAAGTTTTCGGCGAATCGCTCGAACCACACCGGCGGTTCGTTCTCGAACACAGCGTCGGCGGGCCCGCCACAGGCAGCTGCATCGGGATGCGCGGACATCACGTCGATCGCGACCGCCGCCCATTCCGGGGGCAACCAGTTGTCATCGTCGATGAACGCAACCAAATCGCTCCTGCTTTCGTGCCAGCCGCGCATGCGCGCCGCAGTCAGGCCGAGCGTTTCTTCTCGTACGATCCGCAGCGGAATTGCCGAATTGCGAGGCCAACTGCCGCGCGCGACATCGGCGGTTCCATCGGTCGACGCATTATCGACGACCAGGACTTCGCACAATTGTTCCGGCGGAAGGTTCTGCTGTGAGAGGTGACGAAGTGTTTCCGGAAGACGGGCTGCACCATTATGCGTACAAACGACCAGGCTGATATTCATGTCGGCCAGTGGCAGCCAAAGACGCGTTGATCACCGAGGAGCGAGCAGCGAGGAGCGACGAGCGACGAGTAACTGCCCGTCGGGCCCGCTGTGGAAGAATGCGCCTAATCAACAGATTGAGTGAAGCTGTTCCGGAAGGAGTTGTATGAGACACTCTCGGTTTGATGAACACCCCTTCAGCCGTTTGTGCCTCCCCTGCTCCTCCCCTTCCCCTCGATCCTTCCCATCCTTAATCTGTTTATTCGCCCTTTATGACCCAAACTTTCACTTCGGGCCGAACGTCGGTGTGCAATCGTACGGGAACGGAGAACACGCCCAATGCCTTGATCGGCTCATCCAGCACGATCCAGCGCCGGTCGATCTCGTAATCCAGGTTCTGCTCGTTGAGGCGGTCCGCGATGTCGCCCGTCGTAATCGAGCCGAACAGCTTGCCCTCTTCCCCGGCATTCGCCTGGAACGTGAGCGAAACACCCTCGAGCTGTGAGGCGCGGCGACGGGCTTCGAGGAATTCGCGCTTGGCCTTCTGTTCGCCGCGCTTCTGATCCTCCTCGAGCTGGCGCACGTTGGCCGCGGTTGCCTCGAAGGCGAGACCGCGCGGGAAGAGAAAGTTCCGAGCAAAGCCCGGCTTGACTGTGACCAGGTCACCAGTCGCGCCGACATTCTCGAGGTCCTGCCGCAGAATTACTTTCAGGTTTTTCATTGCAGGTCATCCATTTCGGTTACATCGGCCGAACGTTTCGGCCGGCACGTGCTCTCAGGTCCAGCCAGGTATCACTCAAACCCAATACCAACGTCGCAGTCGCGACCATCGGGAACAGAAGCAGCAACAACATCAAGCTTACGATCAGGCCCAGTGGGCCAGGGACGCCGTACAGTGAGATCCCGACACCCAGTCCGCGGAGGGCGTAAAGCACGCCCACGAACATCGCGAGGTTGGTTCCGGTGCGAGTCGCAGCCGCATTGAGCGGCAGCACGATCAACACGACTCCGACAACGCCGAGCCAGATCAACTCATCGCGAAAGCGAAACTCGCGCAACCCGCCGAGTGGCCGAGCATCGCGCACCGTCAACCGCCGCCAGAGCCACCACACAACGGCGAGTGCGCAGAGTGAGCCGAGTGCGGTCCACGCCGGATAGATCATGGCGTTCAACTCGGCCGACTTGTGCACCGCGTCGATGGCTTCCTTGCCCCACTCGCGATTGGCCAGACTGGGCCCGAGTTGAGTCGCGGCCTGGGCGGCGCTGTCACGCATGTGCTGCGCAACCGAACCATCGAACTGCCGCCAGTTGCTGCGCTGCGTGGCCAGCAGTGCGGCAGCCGAAGCCAGAGCGCCGCAAACGGCAGCCAGTCCGCGGTTCACAAACCCGCCTTCCGGCTGGACACTCACGACCATCACGAACCAGCCGCCCAGCATCAACGCCCACCCGCGGCCAAACCACCACATGGTCTCACTGCTCTGGCCGAACAGCACGATGGCCAGCACGCCGACTCCAACCATAACCAGCGGACCGCGCCGCGGCGGCAGTGCGACCAATGCCAATGCCAGCGGAATAAAGAGCAGCAACCCCGGACTTACCACTGAAAACATCGCGGAGGCCGCGGTCAAGGCCGCCGGTATCAGCCAGCCAGTCCGCGCGCTACTCACGATTTGTGCGTCGGCCGTTTCTGGCTTCGACGCGAGCGAATCCGGCAGCTCAGTACTCGCCGTAGCCCTTGACGAAAGGCAAGAGCGACAGATACCGGCCACGCTTGATCGCAGTCGTACACTGTCGCTGATGACGTGCGCACATGCCGGTCATTCGGCGCGGCAGAATCTTGCCCTGCTCGGTCACCAGACGAGACAGCGTCTTGTCGTCCTTGTAATTGATCTGACGGATGCCGTTCTCACAGAGTGGGCACATCTTTGCCGCTCGGCGAAGCGCGCTCATAGATCGTCCTCATCGTCGTCGCCTTCCCCATCGTCATCATCGCGTCGCGGATCGCGCGTCATGATCGACATGGGTTGGGTCGGTTCACCATTGTGCGATACGACCAGATAGCGGAGCAGCTCTTCATCGAGCTTGAGCAACCGCTCGAACTCGGGCAGCGCTTCCACCGGCGTCTGGAACTGTACCACAACGTAGTAGCCGGCCTGTCTCTTCTTGATGGGATAAATCATCTGGCGCCGGCCCCAATGGTCCGTGGCGGTAATCTCACCGCCCGCGGTAGCCAGCTGCTGGTGATAACGCTCCAGCTTTTCGTTGATTCGATCCTCGGGCAATGCCGAGTCGAAGATGTACACGACCTCGAATGGCCTCACAGCCGTTCCTCCCCTGGTCATAGGCGGCCCGGCAATCCGGGCAGGAGTGAGCCGCTTAACCTAGCAGGGTTGTTGGGGTTAGTCTATCCCGATACCGTAACCGTAACCGTGCCCATACGCGTACCCGCGGCCGTACCCGGAACACCGGGCAGCCGGAACACCGCATTCGATGACCGGCACCTGTGGGCGAGCCGGTCAACCGAGTCCGAGGGTTTCCGCCCGAATGAAGCCGCGCTCGAAATCACTGTGGATCTCACCGGCGGCCTGCGCGGCTTTCATCCCGCGATGGATGGTCCAGGCACGCACCTGTTTTTCGCCGGCGGTGAAGAAGCTGATGAGATCGAGCAGATGGTATCCGGTGCGGATCAATCGATGCATTGCGGGCTCATCCAGTCCAAGGTGCTGGAGGAATTCGGCCCGCTCCTCTGGCGGCAGATGCACGAGCTCGGCCTCAATGCGAGCGGAGAGCGTGACGATTTCGGCGGGTTCGCGTTCGGCTTCGATCACTGCGCGCAGATGCTCGACGTGCTGATTGGTGCCTTGCGCGATTTCGCTCTCGGCGATGTTGGCGGCGGAAAGTTCCGGTTTCGATGTGAGCAGGTTGCAACTCTTCAGCAAGCGTGCTTCGTCATCGCTCTCCGGGACGATGAGCCTGGCGGGCTGGCCGGCCGAGCGCGCCGCGTTCAGGCGCTGCAGCAGGGCGAGCTCGACCTGCGCATCCTTTTCTCCGGAGCGCGCGGCGCGTTCGATTTTCTGCATTCGCTTTTCGACGAACTGCAGGTCGGACAGACCGAGCTCGATGTTGATGATTTCGCGATCGCGGACCGGATCGACTTCATCCATCACGTGGGTGATGTCGGGATCCTGAAAGCAGCGCACCACGTGTACGATTGCATCGACTTCGCGGATGTTGCCAAGAAACTGGTTGCCCAGACCTTCACCTTCCGAGGCGCCTTTGACCAGGCCGGCAATGTCGACAAAGGTCACGACGGTCGGAACTCTTTCCTTGGGCTGGATCTTTTCGAACAGCAGATCCAGCCGCGGATCGGGTACTTCGACCACGCCGATGTTCGGGTCGACCGTGCAGAACGGATAGTTCTCGGCCGATGCGGCCACGCCGGTCACGGCATTGAACAAGGTCGACTTGCCGACGTTCGGCAGGCCCACGATTCCCAATCGTAGATTTGGCATGGTTACTCGGGCGTGTGCACCGTGAAATCAGCGAATGGCTCGATGCACAGCCTGCACCACTGCCGGATAGCTTTCATAAATGAGTTGGGCGTGAGCGAGGTCGATACGTTCGCGGTTGGTATGAGCGTACCGTTCTTCACCCGGCGCGAAGCCGATGCACGGGATGCCGTGAACGCCGCAGGCGTGGCCGCCATCCGTGGCGAAGGTCCACGGCCGCACCTGCGGTGAACGCCCGGTGCTCGCGGCCACGACGACAGCAGCCGCGCGTACCACGGGATGATCGCGCTCGATCAGAAAACCGGGTGTGAACATCCACCGGTCGCGTTCTCGGCCGGTGTAGGTGCGCTGCGGCTCGGTGCTGAGGCGAACCTCCACACGCCAGCCATCCGGAACGGTGACCTGCCGCGCGATCACAGCACGCAGCTGTTCGACTGCCCCATCCGGCGTCACGCCCGGCAGGACTCGCCAATCGAGTACCATGCGCACGCGGTCGGGGATGACGTTGCGGCTGCGCGGCAGCGTCTCGAGCGCCGTGGGTGCGATGGTCGACCGGCCCAGAATTGCATCGGAAGCCAACTCGCGGGCAAAACGCTGCAGCACGGGCAGCACTGCCGGCAGAAGGTCGATCGGATTGCGCGCGCGCTCGGGTGCGCTGGCGTGCGCGGCCACGCCTTGTATTTCCACCACGATTTCGGCACGGCCGCGATGACCGATGCACACGTCACCGTTCGTGGCTTCACCGATGATCACCGCGCCGGGTGTAACCGCGCGCTCCTGCAGCAGGTACTCCATGCCCCAGCCGCCACTCTCTTCGAGTACGGTGTGCGCTACGATGACATCGCATTCGAGACGCTGTTTCAGGAACGTCGCGGCCACGTAGGTCTGAAGCGCGAGCGGACCCTTGATGTCCATCGCGCCGCGGCCATGCAGGAACCCACCATCGATCGTGGCGGCAAACGGTGGATACTCCCAGGCCGCGGCATCACCGACATCGACGGCATCCAGGTGTGAGCTGAGCATCACTGCCGGTGCGTTGGCGGTCCCGCGCACACGGGCGAGACAATTGCCCACATCATCGGACCAGACCTCATCGAAGCCGAGCTTCTCGAATTCATCGAGCACGCGCGCGGCCAGGTCACCCTCCTGGCCAGGCAGACTCGGGATGCGAATCAGGTCCTGCGCAAATGTTATCGCGCGCTCAAACGGGATCATGGGTCAGATCAGGGATCAGGGATCGGGATCATTGGACATCGATACGTTTCCGGTCGGATCACAGATTATAACGGGCGGCGTGGCTGACACCGTGCTCGATCCATGCGGTGATGCCTTCCGCGGCGCGCGGCAATAGATCCACCACGGTTGCCTCATCCTCGGGCTCGAAATCCGAGAGCACGTGATCGGCCAGGTCCTGGCCGGGCTGTTTCTCGCCGATACCAATCCGCAGACGGGCATACTCTCGCGAGCCCAGCGCAGCTTCGATCGACTTCAGACCGTTGTGTCCGCCGGCGCTGCCCCTGGCGCGAAAACGAACACGACCGACTGGCAGCGCGGTGTCATCAACCACCACGAGCAGGTCGGTCGTTGGATTGAACGCAGGCTCATCCAGCAGCGGCAGCAAAGCAACGCCGCTGCGATTCATGTACGTGAGCGGTTTGAGCAACAACACCCGGTGTTCTCCGACCCGGCCTTCGACAGCCAGACCCGCGCCGCGCCGGCGAAAACCGTCCAGCTTCCAGTCCTGCGTCAGCCGGTCGACTACCCACCAGCCGACGTTGTGCCGAGTAGATTCGTACTCCGGACCGGGATTGCCCAGCCCGCAGACTACCTTCACGGCAGAACCTCCGCTGGTTACTCGGCCTCTTCTTCCTTACCGCGCTTGATGACCTCGGGCTCAGCTGTAACTGCCGCCGCCGGCTCCACGCCTTCAGCTGCCACTGGCGCCGCCACCACGGTCGGCGGAATCACGCTGGCCACTGATCGATCGCCATCGACCAGCGAATCCACGCCTTCGGGCAGCGGCAGGTCACTGACGTGCAGCGAGTCGCCGATCTCGAGAGCCGTGACATCGATCCGGATCTCATTCGGGATCTGATCCGCCAGACACTCGATTTCCAGCTGGTTCAGCGAGTGCTGCAGAATGCCACCCGCCTTCACGCCAGCCGGAGTCCCGATCAGGTGAATCGGCACTTCCACGGTGATCCGCTCGCCGGCATGGATCTGATAAAAATCGATGTGCAGGATGGTGCCGCGCGCGGGGTGCGACTGCACCTCACGGATGAGCGCCTTCACCTCGGCCTTTTCACCGGTAATCCTGACATTGATGACCGTGCTCTCCCGGCGGATGTGAGCGAACAGTCGCTCGAGCTCGCGAGCATCGACGGTCAGCGAACGCGTCGCTTCACCATGTCCGTAGATCACGGCCGGAATGCGTCCGGCCGAACGTAGTTTGCGTGAGCCGCCCTTGCCGCGCTGCTCTCTCGGTTCCGCGCTGAGTGCTGCTGGTGTAGCCATGTTTGGATCTCCTCAATCGAACAGCTGACTTACCGACTCGTTTGAATGCGTGTACTTCACTGCGCGAGCGAGCAATCCTGCGATCGATAGAATCCGCAGCTTGCTGAAAATCTTTTTTTCCGGCACATGCAGCGTATTGGTAACTACGACCTCGGTCACCGGCGCGCTGGACAGCCACTCGACCGCCGGCCCCGACAGCAGTGCGTGGCTGGCTGCCGCATAAACCGACGCCGCGCCCCGCTCGATCAATGCGTTGACCACGCTCACCAGCGTGCCCGCCGTATCGATCATGTCGTCGACGATGATGCACGGACGTCCATCGACTTCACCAACCACCTGCATCACTTCGGCGACATTGGGCGCAGTCCGCCGCTTATCTATGATCGCGAAGGTGGCACCCAGTCTGCGGGCAAAACCTCGCGCCATCTTGGCGGCGCCAACATCGGGCGCGACCACTACCGGGTTGTCCAGCGCCAGGTCCTTGAAGTACGCCGTCAGAACCGGCGCCGCGTACAGGTGATCCACCGGGATATCGAAGAACCCCTGGATCTGGTGGGTATGGAAATCCATACCCAGCACCTTATCGCAGCCTGCCGCTTCGAGCAGGTTGGCTACCAGCTTGCCGCCAATGGCAACACGTGGCTGATCTTTGCGATCCTGCCGCGCGTAACCGTAATACGGCATAATCGCCGTGACGCGCGCGGCCGATGCCCGCTTGGCCGCGTCGATCAACAACAACAACTCCATCAGACTGTCGGCCGGCGGCGGTGTGGGCTGCACGATGAACACATCGCGCCCGCGTGCATTCTGATTGATGCGGACAAAGATCTCACCGTCCGCAAATCGGCGAACGGTCACGTCCGCCAATCCTATGTCGAGTTGCGCTGCGATCTCCTCAGCGAGTGGCTGATTCGCCGTTCCACTCGCCAAGAGAAGAGGCGCGGCCATCGGCTGGTCCGCCATCCCCGCCACTTTTCAGTTCAGTCACGCGCCTGGGCCAACCGGCGACAGCCTATAAACCTATCTGCTACAACCATTTTGTGTCAATCGGACCCGGCCCGAAATCCAGAAGCGCGGGCTAACCTTGAGGGGCGGCGCGTGGCAAGTGGACTTCGGCCAGCTGGGCCATAGTGCGCTGGAAAACCGATTGGGAGCGGCCACCGGTCAACTGAATCGAGCTCAGGTAGGCCTGGACGGCGCGGGTGAGCGACATGTGCGCATCGAGCAAAGCGGCGAAGGTAATGGCGTTATCGATGTGCGTGTGAATGATGGACTCTTCCGCGCGCGCAAAGGCGAGCGCAATGAAACGCTCGGTCTCTTCATTCCGCTTCTGTCGTTCGAACACGCCTCGAACCATCAGATCCGGTCGGAACCGCCGCCAGCCTTCGTCATCCTCGACTTCATCGGGGAGGCCGTCGCCATCACCCTCCTGGAGCAGATGAATGCGAGGTTCTCCGGTAGGCAGACCGTCCTCCATCGCGACCAGCACACGTGTCCGAATCGCCCCTGCGATCGTTTCGGTGAGGTCCATCTCCTTGAGGTAGCGCACGAGCGCTTCCTCGAATACCAGCCGTTCATCAAACAGGGTTATGAATTGGAGCGCCTGGCGGGTGTGCTCTTCGATGAGCGCTTCCCAGGCCATCGCAGTGGCGACTTCCACTTTGCGGCGGACCGATTCGGGAATGTTTCTGGGAAGGCCTTGTCCAGGTATCGCCATATTGTCTCTAGCGTGATTCCCCGGGGTGGATTCGAACCACCATACCCAGCTCCAAAGGCTGGAGTCCTGCCGTTAGACGACCGGGGAATGGGAACAGGGAATCTAGCAAGAAAAACCGAACTCGCCCAGTTGATGGCGGCCGTAGGGTCATTGCGCGGTCCACGCAACCGTCCTGGTTTCTATCGTGCGAACTGCCGGGAATTGCTCACGAATTCGTTTGGCCGCACGCGCCGCGGCTCGATCGAGCGCAAACAAGCCGAAAATTGTAGATCCGCTGCCCGACAGCATTGCTGAACTCGCCCCGGCTTCACGCAGGGCATCGCGCAGCTGCGGCAGCAGCGCGTGCTTCGGAAACAATGCAGTCTCGAAATCATTGACGGCATCCTGCTGCACGGCCTCCCAGCTGTTCAACCGCTGGGGGTGCAGTACATGGGCACGACCACCGGCGACGTTGTTGCCAATGGAAAGGGCTTGATAGGCGAGGCGCGTTTCAATCGGGAAAGGTGGCACAGCAAGCAGCACGGCCATGGGTGGGAGCGGCGTAAGTGGCAGCAATCGCTGGCCGCGTCCCCAGCCAAGCGCGAGCGACGACCCGCACAGAAAGAACGGCACGTCGGCGCCCAGATCAGCGCCAAGCTCGATCAGCTGCGCCTCGGAGAGCGGTTCCCTGGACAGCAGATTGAGTCCTTTCAGCGTACTGGCTGCATCGCTCGAGCCGCCGCCGAGTCCGGCCCCGACCGGGATACGCTTGCGCAGTCGAATCGTTGCGCCGGGCTTGAGCTTCGCCGCGCTGAAGAAGCGCTCCGCGGCGCGATAAGCAAGGTTCTCCGAATTGGAGGGCACGTGAATCCCGTCGGGACTCTCGACTTCGAAGCGCAATGCTTCACCACCCAATGCGATCTCGACATCATCGGCCAGCTCGAGTGCGCAGAACACCGTTTCGATCTGGTGGTACGTGCTCGCTTCGCGCGCCAATACCTGCAGCCTCAGGTTGATCTTGGCGCGCGCCGCCAGACGAACGGTAGCGCGCTCGGCAAGGCCGCGGGTCACGGTTTCTCCGTATGCGGCAGCTCGTGTTCGACCGCATCTTCAACGACTTCCTCGCTGTGCTCGACTTCACGCCAGGAGAGCCCGAGACGCCAGGCGTAATACAGACCGATGACGGTTATCGGAATGAAACCGCCGATGTGGAAGCCGACTGCATAGCTGACCGCTTTGGTCAGTTCAACGCCGAACAACTCGACCAGTACGATTTTGGCCGCGCTCTCGAACAGCCCGAAAAAGCCCGGTGCCGATGGCAATGAAACAAACAGAGCGATGACCGACTGCAGAAACAGAGCACCGGCAAATGGTACGTGGATGTCGAAGGCAAGAAACGCAACATAGAAACTGAATGCATTGACGACCCAGATCACCATGGTCTGAAAGAAAATCAGGACCAGAAGCGCCGGTGAACGTAGAGCCGACAGCCCGGCCAGGAACGCTTCGAGTGCGTCGACCAGTGGCCGACGAACGGCCTTGGGCAGGAAAGGCGCGATCCGGTTTTCGACCAGACGGACGGTTCCCTTGGGCCATACGACCAGCGCGACACATGCCAGCATCAATCCCACAACCACTGCAGCCATAGTGGTTGCCATCATGGAAAAATCCTGACCCGCGATTTCGCGCACTTCCGGAAAGCCAGGCAGCAGCGTGGCCGTGAACAGCAGGATCACCACGGCCATGGCGTCGAACAGGCGCTCGGCAACCAGCGATGCGAAGGCTGCTACAACCGATGTCTTCTCCTGGCGGGCCAGCGCGTACGCGCGCGCAAACTCACCGATGCGCGCGGGCAGCAGGTTGTTGCCCATGAAACCGATGGTGGTGGCGGCATAACGCGCGCGGAACGTGGTACCCGGTGCAGCAACCTCGAGAAGCGGGCGCCAGCGCCAGGCTCGCAACGGAAATGCGACCGTGGCGAGTGCGCACGCGAGGATGAACAGCAGCGGATCGGCCCGGCGCAATTCGGCAAGGATTTCATGCAGGTCTACGTCGCGGAATGCCCAGTATAGCAGCGCCACGCCGAGCAGAATGCCGAGGATTGCCTTCCAGTCAAAAATGCTCCTCGGCTTTGGGGTTGGGCTCACCCGATACCAAGCCGGATCAAGTCGAACACTTCCTCGACGTAATCGCGGGCCTCGGATTTGTCACCTGCGAGGTTCTCGATTTCAGGTGCGAGCTCGAGTGCGCGCCGCAGTGCACGCTCACCCGTGTAGCACAAATCCTCGATCGGTACGATGCCGTCGGCAGCTGCGCTCGGCGTTGTAGGCGTGGTTGCCGCAGACGTCGATGCCGCAGGTGTCGATGCCGCAGGTGTCGATGCCGCAGGTGTCGATGCCGTCGATAGCGCAGGAGTGATCGCCGCCGGGGCGGCCGCCATGGCCGGGTTCGCCGCAGGTGCGGTGGTCTTCGCATCCGTCGGCTGCGCAGGATTGGCGGATTCGGCAGCGGGTGCCGACGCGGTGGTGACTGCAGTTGCCAACGCGGTTTGCTGCGGGGTCGACACGGCCATGCCGGGCGGCGCTGCGCCGGTCACCGGCACGGCCTCGCCTTCGCCGTATCGCTCGAGCAGCTCGCTGCGCAGCGTGCGCAACTTGCTCAGCGCCGGCAACGGCGCCGGATCCGTTCCCTGGCTGAGTGGTTCAACGGCCGCGCTCAACACCTCGCGCGCGGCGCGAAACACGGCAGCCCATTCATCCTTGACCGCCACATTCAGTTTGATGATGACGCGCACCAGGTCTTCGATCGCGCGGAGCGTTTCCGCGACGATATTGATTTCATCCAGACGGGCAGCACCGAGCAATGCGCGCTGCCGGCGCAGAATCGACTTGAGCGTTTCCCGATTACGCGGGTCGCTGGCCAGTTGATTCAAACCGCTTTCGATCTCGGCGACGATGCCGGCAACTTCGTGCGCGGCGAATTCGCGGAATTGCTTGCTGGCCAGACTGCGCTCGGCTGCCGGCGTAGCAGTCCCGTCGATGACCTCGCTGGGCGGCTGCACGTTGACTTCATTCCAGCGATCGAGAACACGTTTTACCCGCGCGTCGGCGGCATCATCATCCTCGCCACCGGCGACCAGGGCTTGCAGGTCCTCGAGTGTGCGCCGGACGCGACCACTGGTATCGCCGTTCCATTTCAGTGTGCCGCCCACGACGGCACGGGCGGCAGCTTCCAATCCGTGCGCCGCACGCAGGACGCGGGTTTCACGAGCGAGCTGAGCGCCGCCGCGCAGCCCTTTGGCCAGGCGGACGAGCTCATTGGGATCACCGCGCGTTGCATCCAGCCGGACCAGCAGAGCACTGAATTGCGCGAAGTAGTCATTGCTCTCGGTGACGAAATAGTCACGCAGTGTGGCCATAGCTCACTCCGGCAAGGCAGGCTCGCCTCGGCGAGCCCGCAGGATGATCTGCTTCATCTCACGCACGGCGATTTCCATTCCAACCAGCACTGCGCGACTCACAATACTGTGTCCGATGTTCAATTCTTCGATGGCGTGCAAAGCCGCGACCGCGTGGACATTCTCATACGTGAGACCGTGGCCGGCATGAACGTCCAGGCCACCCGAGCGCGCCAGCTCGGCGGCACGGCACAACCGATCCACCTCCACCCGCACGTTCCTGTCCGAATGGGGCGCGCGAGCGGCTTTCCAGGCCTGGGCAAATTCTCCGGTATGAAACTCGACGGCATCCACACCGAGATCAGCCGAGCTGCGGATGGTGGCCGGATCCGGGTCGATGAACAGCGAGGTACGAATTCCGGCTTCGCGCAATCGGAGCCCGGCCTGGGCGACTCGCTCGCGCTGCGCGGCATCGGCCAGACCCAGGCCACCCTCGGTCGTGATTTCTTCCCGCTGCTCCGGTACCAGTGTTACGGCCATCGGGTGCAGCTCGAGCGCCAGCGCCAGGACATCGCTGGCGGCGGCCAGCTCGAGGTTCACGCCGGTGCGCACGGTCGCCATGAGCACGCGCAGATCGCGATCCTGGATGTGGCGGCGATCCTCTCGCAAATGGACGGTGATGCCATCGGCGCCGCCGAGCTCGGCGAGCACGGCCGCGCGCACGGGATCGGGCTCATCCGTGCGGCGAGCCTGCCGAATCGTGGCGACGTGATCGACGTTGATGTGGAGGCGCATGGCGATCAGCAAGTGTTACGTCGTTACGTGTCCGAACGTCGCGAGCAGTGCATCCATGTCGTCCGCGCGCCGCTCATCCAGACCGGCGCGACGCGAGAGGCGCAGCAGCTCGCTACCGAGCGCGCAATATAGCACGCGATCTTCCTCGGACAACCGCGCGAGATGGAGACGAACGGTATCGATATCACCACGTGGAATCGGACCGGTCAGCGAGGCGGGGACACCCAGCTGCTCGAGGTTATCGAGCGTACCGCGTATCAGTGGCAGGAGTGCGGGCACCGCCTCCGACTCGCTGACGCCAGCCTCCTCCATCAGCCGCACGGCAAAGGCTACCAGCGCGACGAAGTAGTTGGAGGCCACCACTGCGGCGGCGTGATACACGGGCCGCCGTGAGGGCGCAATCAGCAACGGCCGGCCGGCCAGCAGATCGACCAGCCGCCGCGCGGCTGCAATCGCAGCCGGCTCACCGGCAATTGCGAATGCGGTTCCCATGAAACGATCGCCGGAAAGCCACGGATCGGCCACCGCTTGAAGCGGGTGCAGGGAGCCCACCGCGTATCCGATCGCGTGCAGCGGTGCCAGCACCTCGGTCGAGAGCGCACCAGACATGTGGAACGCCGCACAGCCCGGCGGTGGTGGCCCGGCGTGCGACAGGTCGTAGGCGACTTCCGGCAGCGCGGAGTCGGGCACGGCAAGCAGCAGGATGGTAATGCCTGGCGGAACCGGATGCGGACCGATGCGATACTCTGCGGTGAGCGGAGCCGGTTCGAAAATGGGATGCGGCGGTGGTTCCATCCCGCGGCCGTAAAAAATCAATCGTTCGACTGCGCGCGCCTGCACGAGTGCAGCACCGAGTGCCAGGCCCATGCGGCCGGGGCCGACGATAACGACGTTCTCGCTCACGCGTCGAGCAAGACTTCGACACCGGCCCGCCGCTGCCAGCGGCCGAGTGCGGCTAGAGGAAGACGCACCACCACATCGATGGTGCCGTCGCGATCCTCGCGGCTCACGACTTCACCGTCGCGATAGACCGAGGCGAGTGCCTCACCATCCGAAGCCGGAATGACCAGGTGCACTTCCGGCCGCAGCTCGCGCAGTTGTTCGAGCAGGAAGCTCCGCAATGCGTCCAGGCCGTTCGCTTCCACGGCGGACACGTACACGGCGCGCTCCGGGTACAGGGCCGTGGCGCGGTCGCGGAACTGCTGCTCCTCTGTGTGCGTCAGTCGATCGATCTTGTTGAAGACGAGTACAGTCGGAACGTCGCGCAGGCCCAGCTCACCCAGTACATCTTCGACGACTTCCTTCTGTTCCTGCCAGCTCGGGTGTGCTGCGTCGATCACATGCAGCAGGAGATCGGCGTTACCGGCTTCTTCCAGCGTCGAGCGGAATGACGCGACCAGGTGGTGGGGCAGCTTGCGAATGAAGCCGACCGTGTCGGTCATCAACGCTTTGGTGCTGGGCGCCAGGTCGACCGTACGGGTGGAGGGATCGAGCGTGGCAAACAGACGATCCTCCACGAACAGCTCGGTGCCGGACAATCCGCGCAAAACCGATGACTTGCCGGCGTTGGTGTACCCAACCAGCGCGGCGCGGAATTCGGATTCCCTGCCCTTCCGCTGGGTGGCGCGACGGCGCGCCACCGCGGTGATCTTTTCCCTGAGATCCTGGATTCGTTTGCCGATCAATCGGCGGTCGGTCTCGAGCTGAGTTTCACCCGGGCCGCGCAAGCCGATACCGCCGCGGATACGCGAAAGGTGAGTCCACATGCGCTTGAGGCGCGGCAGCATATACTGCAGCTGGGCCAGCTCGACCTGCATCTGCGCTTCCGATGACCGCGCGCGCGTTGCAAAAATGTCGAGAATCAGCTCCGCTCGATCCATCACTCGCACAGTCAATTCGTCCTCGAGATTCTTGCCCTGCCCCGGAGAAAGCTCTTCGTCAAAGATCACGATCGAAGCCTTCTCCTTCTGAACCGCTTCCTTCAGCTCCGCAACCTTGCCTTCACCGATGAAATATTTCGGATGCGGCCGATCCAGCCGCTGCTTGATGCGCCCAATCGCGATCGCGCCCGCGGTATCGGTCAACTGCTCGAGCTCGTTGAGGTGCTCTTCGGCAAGGTCTGGGGGTACGTCTTTGGTCGGGGCACCGACCAGAATCGCGCGCTCGATCGGCGGCGCGACTTCGATGGGGGCTGGAATGCTACAGGCTCCTGGCTAGATGTTGGGCTGAAAATAGCTGTGTGGTGCTGGTGGGGCGAGGAGCGAGGAGCGATCGGCGGCGCGTAGCGCCGCCTGAGCGACGAGCGGCGCCGCTTAGCGTCGCCAT
>JBBDWZ010000134.1:0-31076 GCA_040902615.1 Gemmatimonadota bacterium
GATCCGCGATCCGCGATCCGCGATCCGCGATCCGCGATCCGCGATCCGCGATCCAACTACCGCACACCCACCGTAAACGGCAGACTGACCCGCTCCGATGTGACAGTCTGCTTTGCCCGCGCGTTGCGATCGACGTCGAAGACATCGCGCAGGTTGTTGCCGGCCAGGTCCTCGAGGTCGGTGCCGATGTCGATCGCATACTCGCCCGCGCGCCATGCCGCAGCTGGCGTGAAGGTCCAGCTTTCCTCGTTTGCGCCTACAGTAGCCTGACCGGCGACCGTCTGACCAGCGGACGCTTTGACAACCAGCAATCGCAAGAGGAGGGCGTGATCGAGCGGCTCGGGAAAGGTCACTGTCAGGACAGCGCGAGTGCCCACAACCGGTACAGCAACCCGCCAGTCGGCGGTATTCGGAACCGCACGATCGGCGGGGCCGACCGAGAATCGCTTACGAAAACCCGCGGCGACCGCATTGCCGTTGGCATCGGTCCACGTGCTATCGATGACGAGTGTGTAACTCTGACCATCGCGCAAAGGCAGGCCGAGCTCTTCATGGGGTCGCAAATCGCGCTTGATCCGGCCGGGATCGAAGAGCATGGTGAGCCGGCGATGCTCGGGATCCCACAATTCCTGCTCGCCGGCGATCACCAGGAATGCATCCTCGACGACCTTTCCAGCCGCATCCAGCACACGGATCCGCTGGTACGCGCCGCCGGTGCTCATGGGCGCCGAAAAATGGACATACAATCGGAGCAGGTTCATCGGCACCCGGTCCGTGGACGGATACACGGCGATCACGCGCGCCGGTTCGGCAGAGTGTGCGCGCGAAATCTCGACCGTCGTGTCGATCACTACGTTGCTGATGGGGATGGGCAGAGCGGTGCCATTGAATCGCACGGAATACGCCTGACCGGGCATGGGCGGAAAGCGCGGCGTGAATCGCACACGGTCGTCCAACACCTCGTAGCTGCCGAGCACGGCCATGGTAGAGCTGTCGGCCGGAATGGCGGTACCAACAAACACACCAAGAACCTTGTTCCACTGTTCCGTGGTCGGGCGTGCCTGGTCGAGTGCGATGAGCGCGTCGCGATGCAGGCCGGTCAGCTCGACCACGCCGAAATCAGGAGCAGCGGTATCGTCCTCAAAGGAGATCCCGGGTACAGCCGAATCCAGGCGACAGCCGGCGCTCACTAACGCGAACGCGCACGCCACCACCCGGGCGACGTGCGCGTAACGCGAAACGCAGGCAGTGCGGAGCGTGCCCACTGGGCAGCTCCGTTGCCTACAGCGTTGACTTGGCGATCGAACGGAGATCGAGTCCGCCCTCTTTGCCGGCCTGCAGCACGACCACGAACTGGTTGTCCAGGTCGGATAACTGGCTCACTCCAGGCTGTTCGATAGTCGAGCGCGTAATGCCGAGTTCTTTGGTCGGGCTCTTCAGCGCCTGGCCGTTCGCGATCGCCGCGGCTTCAACGCGCATCAAGGGACGGCTCGAGTTCGCGATCAGGATCACGTCCTTGCCATCGCGCTGATACGAGATCATGTCGAGCGGCCGATTGCCAGCGCCCAGCTCGGCAACCGTGCGTCCAAACACGTGCTGCCCGTTCTTGAGCGTCTGCGCCTCGAACGCAACTAGTGGCGTGCAGGTGTAAGCCGCCAGTATGTACGGCGTGCCGCTGATCTTCGTGGGCAGGAACGTCATCACCGGCGCATTGGTCTCATTCTGACCATGCGATACATGGTAGATCTCGAGCGTAGTGGTCTCGAGCTTCTGGTTGAACGGGAATGGAATCCGACGGAATGCCGATGAGAACTCCTCATTCGACAAACCGGCGACCCAAACCTGTCCATCGGCAAACGCGATGTCGGTTATGACCTGCGTGCGCGGATTACGGCGCGCGGTTGGGTTGGACGCCGGCGCATTCGGGATCGATGCCACCGAGAAGCGAACATTGGCCAGCGATACTTCCTCGATCGGGCGTGACGCATTGCGCGTGACCTTGAACAGCACCGGCGTAGCGCCCGCACCGCGTCCGCGTGTAACCGTCAGATAGACGTTCTTCGACACCGGGTGCACGGCGAGGTCGTTGATCACGATCTCCTGTGGTGTGGTGCCGAGCAGCTGCGCGATCTTCGCATCGACGCCCGTGACATTGATCGCGCCGCCGGCAGTCGCCGCGTCATCGATCTGCAAAGCGAGGATGGAGCCATCATCGACATCGCCGACGAACAGCGTGTTGTTCGGCCCGAACGTCATCGCACCCATCGACTTCGGCGCGGCAGCACTCAGTTTCATGCCGTTGGCATCGACATTCGGATCAGGAACGACCCACGCGGCCAGCGCAGCGACAACCAGCAACAACGGGGAGAAGCGGACTACTCTCGAGCGGCTCATGGTCATGGCCTTTCGATTGGATGTGAGTTGCGGACCGCCTCCACGTTATTGCGTTGTGACCGCTTTGGAAATGACTGCCGGACCACCACCACGCTGTCCCGTTGCGACCGGTCTGGAAATGGAAGCGCCCCAACGACGCATGATTTACCACGGAAATCATGCGCTTTTGGGACGTTTCCATGGATCGACCGGTCGGAACGGGAAACGTGGTGGTGGTCCGCCCGGGATTACCGGCCGGTCAACCTCAATACCGCCGCGAGCCCGGCATGGTCAGACGGCCACAAGCCGGATGCGGTCCGATCGATCAGTTCATCGCCCAGGACATCCATTTGTACGCCCCCCACGAAATGGCTGGGGCCTTGACGGATCAGGACAAAGTCGATGCGCTGGGTGAGAGGCGTGGTGCCGCGGACATCGGCGGGCCAGCAGCAGGTCAGCCCGTCATTCTGCCCGTTGCCACGCAGCCAGAGGTCGGCGTAACCAGCGCCGCGCATGATGTCGTAGCTGCCGGTTCTGGAGGCAACGGGCGCATCTTCATTGGCGGCGGAATTGAGGTCGCCGACTACCACGACCGGCAGCGGTGAATTCTGCAGCGATGCGGCCAGCTGAGTGGCTTGCGCTTCCTGTATGGGCCGGAAGGTTTGCACCTCGAGATGCGTATTCACAAACCGAATGGATTGGCCATTCACGACCGCATCGATGGCGGTCCAGCCGCGTAGCAGACGCAGCGGCAGACCGGCAATCGTGACGGGAACGTACGCGTCGTAATTGCGCGCAACCGCAGCCGAGGTCTCGATGCCATTACGAGCGAGGATCACATCCGCATCGGTGTACCGGATGTCATCGAAAGGCAGTGGTCCCTGGCCTGTGAAGACCGGCACTTCAATGTCGGTGTTGGTGACCATCGCGGCGACGTGGTAGTGCAGGCCACGTTCTGCGAGCGCGGCCAGCAGAAGAGCAACGAAATCGTAGGCAATTACGTTTGCGTTGATGGTACGATTGCCAAGCACGAAGTCGCTGGGCGATTGGCGGCGGTATACGGTCGCTTCCTGTAATCCGATCAGATCGGGCTGTGTGGCCGCGATTTCAGCGGCGAGTGCCTGGGCGCGCTCCGGGAAATTGCTCGCGATTACTGCGGCCCACGCCTGTGCCGCGATGAAGGGCACCTGATTCGGGTTCTGCGCCGAAATGATCGGATCCAGGTTGGCACCGAGATACAGGTTACGGCTCATTATAGTAATGCCGCGCTCGCCAGGGTCGGCCAGCGAAGCAGACGGCTGCAGCGTGGTATCGGTCGGGTCGTCCGAGCAGGCTGCCAGCGACAGCAGCAACATGGCTGCCTTGATGGTTGGAATTCGAGAGAACATGGAACGCCTCCGGGGGATTGCCGTAATCAAACGGCAGGGTGGCCAACGCATGGAACTGCGGAATGCAGTCGGCACAACTTGAGGCGTGCTACTCAATCGCTTGTCAATCGACCGTCAACAAGACGAATTGACCGGCGGGAAACGACCGGCCGCGCTTTCACACGCGACCGGATTGTCGCTGGGGCACTATGCTGCGTTGCGTGCACCGATCACGGCGATGCACTCGATTTCGACGCGCGCATTGCCGGACATTCCATTGACTGCGATGGCGCTGCGGGCCGGGCGATGCTTCGTAAAATAACTCGTATAGACCTCGTTCATCGCGCTCCACTCCGCAAAATCAGCCAAAAAAACCGTGCACTTCACGACATCGTCCATGTGCGATCCATTGGCCTCGAGCCGGGTCTTGATCTGCTGGAGCGCGGTTTTGGTCTCGGGCGTGATGCCGCGCTCGCCACTGGTGCCGAGGACGCCGGATAGATAGAGCGTGTTCCCGACTTTCACTGCACTCGACAGGATGCGGCTGTTGCCGATGTACTGAACGTCACTCTGCTGGCGGTTGAAGGCAGCGCCAGTGACCAGGACGGCGCAGGCGCCGAGGGCAAACGGAACCAGGCTGCGAAGCAGTCGCATGAAAAGCTCTCCTGTTGGTATGCGCATTGAGGGGGCGCCGGAGAGGATGGCCGCGGTCTTATTCAGCGCGCAAGGCCTGCTGCGGATCGCGTTGGGCGGCGCGCGCCGATCCGGGCAGGAGGGTGGACGATGCGCGAGCCGCGCAGCGGGCTAGGAAGAGACCGATCGGCTGTACGGCTCGGCGGGGGATTGGACAGACTCAACTTCAGACGGTGCTGCGCGTGTGGCCAGCCACTTCTCGACCACCGGCCGCTGGCCTGGCTCCATCTCTAGCAATAGTGTGCGGCCCCACGGGATGTTGGTTCGCACCCGCAGCCGCAGTACATCCAGGGTCCCACCCCGCTCGAATTTCCAGGACTCGATCTGTTCCCACGTGAAACGCAGGTCGAAGCGCAGATAGCCGCGCTCGGTGATGTGCACGCGGCTGCGCGCTACGACGAGGGCTGCGATCGCACTGGAAAAAAGAAACGTCTCAGCGCCCAGCGTGCGCCAGTCGAAAATGCCTTTGCCGACGGATTCTACGATGGTGGCGGACGCACTCAACACGCAGGAAATCACGAGCCACCACATCGCAGCACGCGCCGGATGCGGGCCGAGGTCTTCTTCGACTTTGCCGGCGCGGCGCTTTCGCACTGGCCAGGTCAACAGCACGGCCCACTCCAAAGCCGCCAGCCCGAGCGGCAGGATAATTTGAACCGTGTTGTCGGCTGCGTTGCCTATGGCGCCTTCCCGCTGGCTCAAGACGATCAGTGCGAAGGTCAAAACGATGAACGGCGCGACTCGGATTACTCCTTGTCGCGCCGCCTCCTTGCCAAGCCGTTTTCGTACCTGCGACATGCCCAGGCCCATGGCCGCAACCATGATCGCAAGAACCAGAACGGCTATGCCCATCGATCCCTCTATTGCTCAGGTGATGCTCGGGTGCCTGTTGTGCCAGTCGGTCGCCTTCTGATACGCGTGTGCAACCGAAAGGATTTTGTCATCGGCAAACAGGTCGCCGATGATCGTCGTACAAAGCGGCTGTGGCGGCGCAGTCGAAGGTGTTGTCGCATTCCCGCCAGCGGCCGGTGGACCGAATGCGTAGGGCACGACTACGGCCGGATGTCCGGTTTGATTGGTCAGACCGACGTCGCCCTGGCCGCTGACGTACATATCGAAGCCTTTCATGAGCTCGGCCATCTGCTTCATGACGATGAGACGCCGGCGTTGCGACTGCATGAAATCCAGCGCGGTCGATGTGCGGCCGCGGCCACTGAACCGGTTACGCGTGCCACCACCACCGCCGCGACGTCCCCGGCCGCTCGTCGTATCGGCAGCGGCGGCAGCGAGCATGGCGACGGAATCGGCCGGCATGGGCGGCCATGAGCTGACCCAGTAGTCGAACGCGGCAGCAGATTCAACGCCCAGAGCGCTCAAGCCCTGCGTGCCGGGACGCGCGGGCATCGGCTTCAAATCGGCGCCCAGCTCGCGCAGCTTGTCGAGGAATTCCTTGGGCGAGTGATCATCGTAGCCGATGCGGAACTTGCGCAGGTCGGCGTTGCGATCGAACTGGAATGGCGCGGTCACGGTTGCCGGATCCTTCTCATCCGAGCCGTGAATCACGTTGAAGACCATGGCGACATCTTCGATCGTGCGGCACATCGGTCCGACTTTGTCCATGCTCCAGGCCAGCACCATTCCGCCGTAGCGGCTCACGCGTCCAAACGTGGGGCGCAGCGCCGACAGTCCGTTGCGGACCGTGGGTGATACGATGGAGCCCTGCGTCTCCGTGCCGATCGCAAACGCTACACAACCTGCTGCGGTAGCCGAACCCGGCCCGGCCGATGAACCGCTTGCACCCTGCGCGATGTTCCACGGGTTATTGGTTCGGCCGCGATACCACTGGTCGCCCTGCGCGAACATGCCGGTTGCCAGCTTCGCGATCAGCACTGCGCCGGCATCGCGCAGGCGGACTACGACTTCAGCATCGTAATCCAGAACCTGGTTCTGGAAGTCAGGCGAACCCCAGGTCGTGCGCACACCTTTGGTCGCGAACAAGTCTTTGACGCCCCACGGCAATCCGTGCAGCGGCCCGCGGTACCGGCCGGCTTTGATCTCCGCATCGGCCTGCTGCGCCGCCTCGCGTGCCTGACCTTCCATGATCGTCACCGCGCACAAGAGCTTCGGATCCAGTCGCTTCAACCGCTCGAGATACACGTTGGTGAGATCGACCGACGAGATCTTGCGGGCCTTCACCAGCGCCGACAAACGATGCGCGGGCAGATACACGATTTCTTCTTCCGTGCCCGGAACCGGTCCCTTCCATGGCTGAACTTCGAATTTTGCGCGATCGAACGCGGCACGACCGCGCTCCTTCGCGAGCTTCTCCAGCAAAGCGCCGGTGCCACCGGGATACGCCTGGAACGACCACGCCGGCGGCTCACCCTGACCCAGCGGAATCGGCGGTGGCGCAGGGGTCCCGCCGCGCCCGCCGCGCGCCTGCTGTCCCGCTGCCTTGAGCGCGAACCCGCTGGTTGCCGCCGCCGCAACCGCCAGCTTCACGAAATTCCGCCGGTCGATGCCCGTCACCGCCGGCGCGTCCGTGCTCTGCTCGTCGTCGAGGGATTCGAAGTTTTCCATCGGGTAAGACTCCGTAAATGGTGGGAATTCTGTTTTTGAACGAATAAACGAATGAACGAATGAACGGACGAGCACGAGCACGACCACGAGCACGATTGACGATTACGAAACAGTTTCAGTTTTCTGGTCGACAAGCCGCGCGCAATTGACCCCGTAATCGTCAATCGTAGTCGTGGTCGTAGTCGTGCTCGTCCGTTGATTCGTTCATTCGTTCATTCGTTCTTTAGTCGTCAGTCGCTCTACCCTCCAACAACGCCACACAGTCTTCAACGCGCGGTCCGGCATCGTCACAGACGGCGTAGCGCGAGCCCGCGTACATCGCAACACCGGCATGCTCGCCGCGTGCGTTCAGGATGTAGAAGTTGATGCCGAAATTGGGGAGGCCGCGGCTGTTCAACAGTCGCTTCTCGATGGTGTTCTTCTGGATGCGCTTGCAAACATCGAGACCGGCATCTTTCGGAGTCATCCCACGGCGCAGGTTTTCGACGATCATGAACGAGCAGAGGCCGTACAGATTGGCTTCGCCACGGCCGGTCGAGCCCGCGGCACCAACTTCGCCATCGACGTACAGACCCGCGCCCAGGATGGGCGAGTCGCCGACCCGGCCGGGAATCTTCCAGGCCAGTCCGCTCGTGGTGGTGACGCCGCAGATCTGACCGGCGGCGTTGATACCGTTGCAGTTGATGGTACCATAATAATGGTCGGGATCGATCAGGCCTTCGCGCACCATCTGCAAGCCGACCCGCATCGACTCGCCGCTGCGCTTGGACGGGTCCAGCCAGTGCTCCGGATCGACCCGTCGTTTCCAGTTCAACCAGAGCCGCCGCGACTCTTCCGTATTCAGGTCGTCCTCGATGGTGAAGCCCATCTGCTGCGCGAATTCCTGGGCGCCCTTGCCGACCAGCAAGTGATGGTCGGTCACCTGGGAAACCAGCAGCGCTACTTTCGATGGCGTCCTCACGCCCTCGAGACTGGCGACCCCACCGGCCTGCTTTTTCGGCCCGTGCATCACGCAGGAGTCCAGCTGAACGACGCCGTCGGCGTTGGGCAGTCCGCCGTAACCGACACTCGTATCCGCCGGGTCCAGCTCCACGATGTTCACGCCCGCGACCAGGGCATCGAGTACGTCGCCGCCCTGAGTCATCAGCTCGAACGACTTCTGAACGCAGGTCTTGCCGGCGGCATCCTTGGACCGATTGCCGTTGGCCGACGCGATGACCACCGGTTTTGCAGCATGGCTGCGCAGGATCGCTGGCGCCCCGGCCGTAACCGCCTCGGGCAGTGTGAGCGCGGCCCCGGCGAGCGTCCCGGAAACGATGAAATCTCGGCGGTTCAGTTTATCGGACATAAGGGGATTTCCAGGATTGGAGGGCTGGCTGCCGATCAAGTTAGGTGCACCCCGGGCTTTGGCCAATCGTCTTTCCTTTACAGCCGAGCCTCCGCTCGACAGAATCCCTGCGGCGTCCCGGCCATGGCCCCTCCTGTCCAGAGGATTTCCAACGTAAAGGCTCGACTATGCGAATGGCTCCCAATTTATGGGGAAACCAACCATGAAAAACGCGCGCATCATCCTGCTCGGCATTCTGACCTTGCTGGTCCTGGCGATCGGTGCCGAACGGCTCGAGTCCGAACGACCCTCCGCCGCAATGGCCCGAGCGGCCACCGATTTCCTGGCCAGCCTTTCGCCGGCGCAACGTGACACCGCACAGTTCGATTTTGCCGATGCCGAACGATTGAACTGGCACTTCGTGCCGCGGGTGAGACGCGGTCTGTCGTTCAAGGAAATGACCGAGCCGCAACGCGCTGCCGCGCGACGCTTGCTGCAAACCGGCCTGAGTCAAAAAGGGTATCTGAAAGCGCAGACCATCATCGAGCTGGAGAATGTGCTGCGCGAGATGCAGCCGGCGGGCAGCAACATCGTGCGCGATCCGGAACTGTATTTCTTCAGCATTTTTGGTACGCCATCGGCTACCGACGCGTGGGGCTGGCGCTTCGAAGGGCATCACCTGGCCACCAACTTCACTGTGATACGCGACTCCATCGTCGCCTGGGCACCCGCGTTCTTTGGTGCCAATCCCGCGAACGTGCGCACCGGCCCGAAGCAGGGCACGCGCGCGCTGGCCGCGGAGGAAGACATCGCTCGCGAGCTGGTCACTTCCCTCGATGCAGCACAGCGCGCCACCGCGACCATTGCTGCGGCCGCGCCGCGCGATATCGTCACCATGAATAACAACCAGATCGATCCGCTCTCACCGGTTGGCATTCCCGGCACGCAGCTGCGGGCGGCGCAATCGGCATTGCTGATGAAGTTGATCGATGAGTACCTGGACCGGATGGCGCCGGACATCGCGGCGCAACGCAAAGCCCACCTGGCGCGTACGGACTTCGGGAAGGTCACCTTCGCCTGGGCCGGGGAAATCGAAGTCGGCAAGCCGCACTATTATCGCGTGCAGGGGCCGACATTCCTGATCGAGTACGACAACACGCAGAACCAGGCCAATCACATCCATTCGGTCTGGCGCGATTTCAACGGCGATTTCGGGCGTGACCTGCTGCGCGAGCACTATCGCAGCGGAGTACACCCTCACTGACGCGTTCTCTTACGATGTGAGTCATGACGCCCGAGCAGAAAACAGTGATGCACGACGCTGCCGTGTTCGCTTTCAAGATGTGGCTGGATGGACTCAAGGATATCGCGATCGCGTTCGTCGGATTGGGCGCCGCATTGATCGACATCATGCCCGGCCGCAGGCCCGCGGACTTCAAGTTCTACCGTGTGATGCGGTTCGGTGAACGCATCGACGATGCCCTCGACCTGTACAGCACGAAGCGCCTGCGCCGCAATGATCGGAGCGAGGCGGATGAGCTCTAACCAGGAGCCAGGATGATCAGCCAGGCCGCACCCGACGTCGAGCAGGGCCTTGCCACGCTCACCCGCGATCTCGTCGCCGCGCTGTCGTCAGACCTGGTCGGTATCGCGCTGTATGGCGGGCTGGCCAAGGGCCGTTTCACCCCCGGTATCTCCGATGTGAACGTGCTGGTCATGGTGCGGCGCGTGGATCTCGATTTGCTCCAGCGCGCAGCCGGGCCGTTGACCGCGGCTCGCAGGTCCAATCGCGTGGTCGCTCTGGTCGTGGCTGAGAATGAGCTGCAGCGTCTGGCCGAAGTATTTCCGGTCAAGATCGCCGATATCAAGGCCGCGCACCGTGTGCTGCACGGCGCGATTCCTCTGGGTAGCGTGGAGATTCACCCACGCATGCTCGTCCTGCGGGTCCGCCAACAGCTGGCCAATATGGAACTGCGTGCCCGCAACGACGCGATCCTTCACGCCAATGATCCGGCGAACTTCTGGCCGCACATCTTGCAGGGGCTGCCCAAGCTCGCGGTAACTTTGGAAACAGTCCTGCGGGTTCCAGGTGTCGGCGTGACGCCCGATCGCCCCGGCATTCTGCGCCGCGCCAGCGAGTTGCTCGAGGTGCCTGAGCTCATGGCCTTCGCGGATCTGCACCGGCACGACGCCCGCCCCTCCGACGACGAAATACGCAGGCTCATCGCAATCTGGCTGGCTCTGTTCGAGAAGCTCGAGCTGGCGGTCGAACGATTGCTGCAATGAATCCGCTCGATTTGCCCGGCCCCGCATTCCTCAAATTCTACGTCGTGTTTGCGGTCGTGGTCCTGGCTGTCGCGCGTTGGCTACGGAGTCGTTTGCAGCACGTCGACCCGCCACGCAGTGCTACCGGCCGATTCGCGGAAGGTCAGTATCCCAAGGAAAGCGAAGCATTCCACATCGCATATCTGAGGGGCGGTGCCCGGGAACTCGGCCACACCACTCGTGTGCTCACGGCGACGCAGGCGACTGCTGAGTCTGCGGCCACGCTTTCTGCGCCGTATTCGAACCAGATCGAGCAGGTGCTCGAGCGCGAAGGCATGATCTTCAAGGGTGCATCGCAGCGCCCATTCTTTCAGCTCACACTGGTTACGATTCTGGTTCTGCTCGGAATGGCCGGCACCAAGATCGTAGTAGCGTTGAGCCGCGGCCGAACCAACATCGGATTCCTGTTGTTGCTTACGGTCGTGTTTGGCCTCGGCGCCATGGTCCTGCTGCGGCCGCCGCGCATTACCGGCGCCGCGCAGAAGTACCTCGCCTGGTTGAACCGCGCCCACGACGGATTGCTTTCGCTGGTGAATCAGGGCCGCCGCGCGACACCAGGCGAAGTGGCACTGGTGACGGCGATTTACGGCCTCGGCCCGATCATGACCGAGCCGGTTATACAACTCAAGTCGAAGTTGATCGCCGAAGCTGTCGCCAAGGTACGCGCCAGTGATGGCGGCAGCACAACCATGGCATCCAGTTGCAGCAGCAGTAGCAGCTGCGGTGGCGGTTGCGGCGGTGGAGGGTGTGGTGGCTGCGGTAGCTGAACTGCCCTTCCTCGGTGCAGGCGTCAGCTTCCGACCGGAATGGCGATGGGATGTAATACGGCACCGGGCTGAGCTCGGGCTGCTCGAGATCATCGCCGATGACGTGGTCGGTCCGGCAGGTCAACGTGAACTGCTGCTCCTGCGCGATGCATTGCCGTTGCTCCTGCACGGCATCGGGCTTTCACTCGGCAGCGCCGATGGTCTGGATCCCGCCCGCGTCGATCACTTCGCCCAACTGGTCGAGATCGTGAGGCCGCCCTGGGTGTCGGAGCACATTGCATTCACCCGTGTTGCGGGCGTAGACATCGGTCATTTGACGCCGCTGCCATTCACCCGAGAAGCCATCGACACGGTGGCGCGAAACGTAGAAACGCTGCGCTCAGCCGTACCCAACGTGCCCATCCTGCTGGAGAACATCGCCTACACGTTCCTACCGCCCGGGCAGGAAATGAGTGAAGCTGAGTTCGTTCGCGGTGTGATTACGACCTGTGATTGCGGACTGCTGCTGGATCTCGAAAACGTTCACGCCAATGCCCGCAACCACGGGTACGATCCAATCGAATACCTGGAATCATTGCCGCTGGAGCGCGCAGTCGAAGTACACCTGGCCGGGGGAGTGGAGCACGATGGCATTTATGCGGACACACACTCGCGGCCGGTACCCGAGGAATCATGGACACTGCTTCAGTGGCTGGTGACCCGCACCAGCCTGCGCGCCGTGATCATCGAGCGCGACAACGACCTGCCCCGGTTCGAAGAACTGCTCACCGAAGTAAGCCGAGCGTCGAGAATGCTGCATGCCCACGCTCGCTGAGCTGCAAGCCAGTCTCGCGCAGCGCCTGACCGGCGACCCGGCCGCCGAAACCGATCCAACGCTCAGTCGGGCTGCGCGCGCGTTGCAGCACAAGCGCATGCGCGCAGTCGCGCAGCTGCTCCCGCGCACGAGAAAAGTAGCGGGACCTGAGTGGAGCCAGTTGTTCTCACAGCATGCCGCGGGCTATACGCCGTCCGGGCTGCTCTATCACGTCGACGATGCGTGGGAATTCGGATTGGCCCAGGCGCGCTCGAGCAATCGAGCCATCCGCCGGGCTGCCCGGCTCGATCTCGCGTGGCTCAACCTGAGGTTTGCGCGCAGCCCAAACCGCGGGGCACAACGGGTCCGCGAGAGAACCGGTTTTTACTTCAGCGTGACGGTCGATCCCATCGTCGTGAGCCTGCGTGTTCCCGGCAGACGGCCACGCGTTTTTGCCTCGTCTCGATGACGACGTCAAATACCACGCTCCTCAGCCTACGACCAAAAAAATCAAATTCAATTTCGAATTCAAATTAATTCAAATTGTGAATTCAAATAGATCCGCGATCCTCAATCCTTCATTGCCGGCAAAGGTGCGCGCGCGGCGCCGTGCGGCTGTGCCTTTGTGTATACGGTGAGCACGAGCGTGCCGGAAGCCAATGTGTTCTGCTCCGATTCGCTGAGTATGGCGGTGCCCTGGGCTGTACCGCGGCCGAGACCCGACAGGTGAATGAGCGTCGCTCCAGGCCGGTCGGTTCCCCCGCGTGTCAGTGTCACCGCATGAACTTCGGCAGCGGGCACGCCCGTTACCTGGATGTTGTAGCCCAGTGTCGCCGTGCTGCCATCGTAGGTGAAGCGGCCCACCGCGCGCACTGCGCCGCTCCCTGTCGCGGTAACTGTGGTCACGGGACGCGGCGGTACGCGCACGAGCGGCGGCGTCGTCGCCGGAGCCCGTCGTGGTCGGGTCGCCTGCTCGTAGTCATACGCCATGGCGACCAGCTTTGCGTCATCCAGCGTTTTTCCCAGCAGCTCGATTCCAACCGGCAAGCGATCCGGCGTGAAGCCGGCCGGTATGCTGATGGCCGGTAATCCGGTGACTGCGCTCAGCTGACAGGTCCCTCCCTGCTGCGGCTGACCGATCAGCGCGACCTTCCGGCGCAATGTCGGATACACCAGCGCATCCAATCGCTGCTCGCTCATCAGCGTGATCACCAGGCCTCGCGCCGTGTCTCGCCGTGCGATCGCGCGGCGATAATTCTCGCCATTTCGCGTCGAGATCGAATCGCGCGTGCGGAACGTGTTCTCGAGCGCGACGTGGTAGAGCCCACGTTCCAGGATCTCGCCCAGCGATTTGACCGAAGCTTTCGGCCGCGTTGCCAGGAAATCCATCAGGTCCCACTTGAACTCGAACGGAATCACACCAGCACGCTGGGCTACACTGTCGAAGGGCGCTGCAGTGACTTCGACGATCTCCGCGCCCTGTTGGCGCATCTGCTCGAGCGCGGTGCGGATCACGCGAGTGACCTCCTGTTCTTCCGGTTGCGTGCCCGTGTACAGAGCAATCACACCGAGGCGTTTGCCGCGCAGTGCGGTCGTGTCGAGCGACGCGAGAAACTGTGGTAATGACTGACCCTCCATGAGGCGCGTTGCCGGATCCCTGGGATCGACGCCTATCGTGGCATCGAGACCGATTGCCAGGTCTGTCACAGTGCGCGCAAGCGGGCCAGCCACATCCTGCGTGTGCGACAGTGGTATGATGCCGTCGATGCTCGAGAGTCCCTTGGTCGGCCGCAAGCCGAACAGGTTGTGCACTGATGATGGAATGCGGATCGATCCGCAGGTGTCGCTGCCCCAGGCGATCGCGGCATAACTCGCCGCGGCCGCAACGCCGCTGCCGCCGCTCGAGCCACCCGGGTTCCGCATGGGATCGTACGGATTTCGGGTCTGCCCACCCAGCGAGCTGATGGTCGTGATGCCCGCCGCCAGCTCGTGCATGTTGGACTTGCCCAGGATAATGGCGCCCGCCTCACGCAGCTTCTTCACCTGGAATGCATCCTGATCGGTGACCAGATCCGCCAACGCCACTGAGCCACCCGATGTGGCGAGGCCGACGGTTTCGTAGTTGTCTTTCAGGATGATCGGAATGCCGTGCAACGCGCCGCGCACCCGCCCCGCACGCCGCTCGGCATCCAACACCGCCGCCTCGGTACGTGCCTTTGGATTCATGCGGATCATCGCGTTCAACTTCGGACCCGCCTGATCGAATGCTTCGATGCGCTTGAGATACGCATCCACCAGCTGCACGGATGTCACCCGGCCTGCTGCCAGCGCCGACTGCAATTCCTGGATCGAAACTTCGTGGACCTCGAAGCCTGGACGCGGCTGCTGCGCACCGAGTGATGCCGCCGCAATCCCGAAAAGGCAGATGCAAACCCGAACAGCATTCATCGCAACCGATCCATTGGGAAGTTACAGAAGACAGCAAAGCTACAATGCGGGAGCCGGCAGGGAACCGCCGACCAGAAACTCCTGACGATAGAACGTGTGAACCCCACGGCTAAAGTAGTCGCGCCGGGTCAACTCGACGCCGCTCCGCGTCGCCGAGCAGTGCCAGCTCTCCAGTTGCCGTGGCTCGCGCGTGCCAAACGCCGATGGTGAGAGGACACCAACATTAGTGCCGCCCTCCACATCGCGCGCCGAACGGTAGCGAAATGCCTCGACTTCCGCCTCGCGCATCGACTCACCCAGCGCCTGCGCTTCCAGGTAGCTGATCGGTGAAGTGAACTCGCGCTCGTAGGATGAAAAAGGAGGCGCTTGCAGATCCACACCACGCTGCGCGCGAACCAGCGACGTGAACGTGGTCAACTCGGTTTCGACCAGCTCCAGGTCCGCGGCCGTGCCTTCCAGAAAAAGCAAACGGTAGTATGCGACTTCTGCAAATGCAGTCCGCTGCGTCTCCGACCCATACCAGATGCCCGCGTCCGTGCGCGTACCAAACCGCGAGCCGTGGCGAAGCGGCGGATAACGAAACGGCGTGAACAGCAGGTAATGCAGATGGGCGTGCGCCCGCTCGGCCGGCTTGGCGCCTTCGATCAATTCCTCCAGGACCCGCTGCTCCGCGTCGGAGTCGACCAGCTTGCGGGTCGCGACCTGATGCTGGGACTCGACCGCCCGCCACGGCTCCAGCGAAAGCTCGCCGATCCTAGAGTCGCCCTCGCATTGCATCCAGATACTGGACGACATCGACCAGCCCTTCCACTCGCCGGATCCGCTGGGCCGGGACTCCGCCCAGATGCGAATTCTCCGACTGGAACCACGCCTTGGACTTGGCTTCGTCACCACCCATCAGCGCGTCCAGGCTCCGAAACAATCGCAGAAACAACAACGCCAGCTCACCTTGCTTGCTGGCTGGTTCGATCAGACGCGCGCCGCCCAGCCGCGAGATCGACGCCTCGCTCGTACCCAGCACTTCCGCAAGCTGGCGATTCCGCAGTCCCAGCCGATCGGCCGCGGATCTCACCGCTTTCGTGAGTACAACCGCCGGTTCGGCGGGCAGGTTGGGCAGAGGCCGGCTCATGACATCAGCAAGATAACACTATGTTTCTTGCAAGTGCAAGACAAATGACGAGCGAGGAGCGACGAACTCCTCGCTCCTCGCTTCAGTTCGAGATTACACGTACCGTCGTGGCCGTTGAATCGCGACGCATGCGCAGGTGATCGGCCATTTCGAGACGCGGTACGCCCTTGGTTATCCAGTCGGGAGCCGGGATACCCTTCAGGTAGTGGTCGAACCATTCGCTCATCCGCTGCGCGTAATCGCGCTGATTGGCGGGACGACTGAGGCCGTGATTTTCGCCAACATACTCGAGCATGATCACCTGTTTGCCGAGCTGACGCAGCGTATTGAAGTAGGTGATGCCCTGGTTGAAGTCGACGGCGCCGTCCTTGTCGTTGTGCATGATGATCAACGGCGTGGTCACCTTGTTCGCATGGAAGACCGGTGAATTGCGAATGTAGGCGTCGTAGTTGTCGATGAAGTTGCCCTTGAAGCGGCCCTGACTCGACTCGAAGATCGCCTGGTTGGTGCCGCCGGTGTTCCAGTATACCGAGCTGTACATGCTGACCATGTCGGTCAGCGGTGCACCGGCGATGGCGGCTTTGAAGATGTTGGTTTGGGTGACCAGGAACGCGGTCTGATAGCCGCCCCAGGAATGGCCCCAAAGCCCGACGTTCTTTTCATCCACGACACCGGTCGCGATAGCGGCTTTCACTGCGGGAATCACGGCCCACACGGCTGACATGCCCGGGTCATTCACCTTGTAGACGATGTCGGGATCGAACACGGCATACCCACGGTTCGTGTACAGCGAGGGATCGGGGGTGCGAGTTTCGCTGGGCGAAACGAAGCCGTTCTTGTTTTGTGAACGCTTCTCGTAGATGGTGACCAGCATCGGGTACTTCTTGCCGGGCTCGTAGTTGGCCGGCAGATAGAGTGCACCCTGCAGCTTGTCGCCCTTGTCCGAGGTGTACTCGATCAACCTGGTGCCCGCCGACCAGGCGATTTCCTTGATCTGCGGATTAATGTTGGTGAGCTGGTACCCGAACTTGAAGCCCGGATTGAACGCGAAGTAATTCGGGTATTCCGTGAAGGTCTGCTTCGTGTAGATGTACACATCGGCATCGCGCGCCTTCTGAATTGCAAAGCGTGCATCCTCGAAGAAGATGGGTGTTGCACCCGGCTTGCCCGGCTCAATGCGTGAAAGGCCTTCCTTCTTGGTCCACTCACCGTAGGTCGCAACGAACAGCGGCTTGGTCAAATCGAGGCCGGGATTTCCATCCGGCCGTCCATTCCGGAACGTGTACAGCTGGCGATACCGGATCTGATCGGTCTTGCCATTGCCGGTGAGGTTGACTGGTGCGCCCGTGCCGGTGGTCGAAACTTTCCAGATGTCCCAGTTGTCGGAGAGCAGAACCGCCGAACCATCCCGGGCCCAGCCGCGCGATCCGATCGGCAGCGGATAGATCTGGTAATGATCGTCCTCGGTATTCACGAACTGGACCGGCGCATTCTTCGTAATGTTGACCGAATCGCCGGTGGCGAGATTGAGCACCCAGTAGTGTCCGTCCATGCCCCAGAACAACACCCGCTTGCCGTCGGGTGACGGGGAGAATTGGCCGATGGTCGGGCGCTTCTTCCAGAGCAGTTTCCGCGCGCCGGTATTCAGATCGACGGTGTACACGTCCTGGTAGTTGCGGCCCGAGTAGCTGGCGTGATGCTGGTACTCGGTGTTGTCCGTGCCGTAGGCGTACAGATCTTTGGGCAGCACGGTCACGTTGCGCAGCGACTCATCTGCCAGCTTCACGAACTTCTGCGTGTTGAAGCGATACGACGCCAGATAGTTGAAGTTGCGATCGTTGTTCTCCTGCACGATCTGCTGTGACTGGAGCCGCGGGTCCTTGGCATGCCACAGGATCAGGGATGGGGTGCTGTCGGCCGCGCCCGCACCCGGCGGCGGGCCGGCTCGCCCGCCCTGGATGTTGACATTGCCGCCCATTCCCGGTGCGCCTGCGGTTACCAGAGGACTGTTGCGCGCGGTGCTGGGCTTCGGTACTTCGCGAATGCCGAAGTACACAGCCGACATGTCCGATGAGAAACGCGGTGCGCGCTCCGCTGCGAGCTTCCAGCCCTTCGGAAAGTCCTGCAAGGCTTCGGGATCGAACACGAGTTTCTTTGCCGGACCCGACGGTCCGAACTGGCTGAATGCGACGATCGAGAACACGGTGTCGCGCGATGTCGCATTGATCTTCCCGCGCATCACGCTGAGTGCACGGGAACTGTCCACCCAGGCGAGGTGACGATACAGCACCTTCTCGCTCTCGAGCGCCTTGACCGTGTTCGTCTTCAGATTGCGCAGCTGAACCGCGTTACCCACCTGCTCCGGCGCGTCCATCGTATAGGCGAGCAGATCTCCCGACTCGTTGAACGTGTATTCACGGACCAGGCCCATGTTGAACAGCTCGCCCCCAGCCAGGCTGTAGAGCAACAGGTCGACGCCACCGCCGGTCTGCGCGCTGGGTGCACCCAGGAAGTCGAGTGGACCACCGCCGCGCCCGCCGCGACCGCCACCGCCACCGCCGCCTGCCGGTGATTCACCGGTCGAGCCAGCCGGGTAGCCCTGCAGCACCACCCAACTCGCCTGCTCCGCATTGAAGCGGAAGCTGCGGATGCGCTCGAACTCTTTCTTCTCGCCGGAAGCGAGGTTCATCAGGACGAGCTGGTTGAAGTTGGTACGCGTGCGATTCGCGGAATCCGGTGTCGCTACACCCGCGCCGCCCTCACGGGCTGCTCCGCGTCCACCACGTCCCCCACCCGCCGCCGGCCGCGGCGGCGATACGATGTAGCCCAGCCACTTGGAATCACCCGAGATGGCAATCGAGCCGCTGCCATTGCCGATCGGGATCCTGGTTTCGGTAGCGTTCTCAGCCGTACCACGCAGGACCAGCGTGGCATCGGCTTCACTCGCGCCATACACATACGCGAACCACTTGCCGTCGCTCGACAGCACGGTTCCGCGGAACGAATTCCAGGCTTTCAGGTGCGCGGGCGTGATCAGACCCGCAGCAGGCTGTGCAGCCTTGGTCGCGGTCTCATTCTGGGCGGCTGCATCGGCGCTCATGAAAGCACCGACCACGCCGACTAAGGCGAAGCGTTTGATCGATAGCATCGTTGACTCCCCGTCCGGGACGGACGGCATTGGGTGGGCAGGGGAACACCAAAGATAACGGGGGCACCGTGAGGCGCGAACCCCATGCGTGTACCCGGCAGCGCCTTCTCACACGACCTGCTGAGCGGGACGCTCCGTCTGCCAGCGCGGGCAATGTCCTGGTGCTGTCGATTGGGGAATACGGAATGGGGAATTGGGAATGGGGCATTTGGATTTCACTCCCGAGGCCGGAATCAAGTCTGCGGAATCCGCCGGGTCATGAGGATCAGGTGGGCATCCCGCTTGAGTTTTGGAGCGTGGTGGAATGGGGCGGTGGCAATCGGCGTGAAGCCCAGCCTGGCATAGAATGCAGGAAGCTCCTGGCGCAGGTTCACGATGTCCAGGTCCAGGTCGTGACAGCCGGCCGCCCGACAATGATCCTGAACCGCTTCGATCAGGGAACGGGCCAGCCCCTGCTTCTGCCGGTCCGGGTCGACCGCCAGTAGCGCGAAGTAGCCACGCTGGCCGCGCAGCTCGAAGTAAACCGAGCCGGCCAGGCGCGGACCATCGTCGATCACGAGAAATGACGCGTTGGGCCTGGCCATCCGTTCCCGAATATCGCGCTCATCGGTGCGGTCACCGATGACGAAGAAGGCCTCGATGCGATACGCGCGATTCACTACCTGCACGATGGCCGGGATGTCATCAGGAGTTGCAGGACGTATCGTCACCATTGCATCCATGAGGTCGAGCAACCATAACACCGGAACGGCAGGTCCAACCGTGACCGACCGGTATCGCCTTTAATCGTCGAGCAAACGTTGCTGTCGTTCTTCTTCACCATGATCGCTTTGCAAAGCGCACCGGTCGATACCGTCCGCATGACGATAACGCCACGTGGCGGGGACCTGCACGTGACCGCTGCATTTCCGCGATCGTCAGCCGACAGTATTGTCTTTCGGCTGCCGCCCTGGGCCGGCGTATCCGATTTGTGGCGAATGGTGACGGTCGATGATGCGCAAACAGCAGATGGCGCCAGCTTGCCCGTGGTTACGACGTCCGGCGCGTGGATCGTTCATGACACTCGCGCACCGTTTACACTCCGCTGGCGCGTCGCTGCCGGCCGATTCCTGTTTGCCGGTAGCAACCGCAGCGATCTGTTCCGACCGTTTCTGGCTCCTGACTGGGGCCTTGCGTGGGGGCATGGCTGGGTGCTGCAGCCGGATGACAGCGCGCTTGCGCGCACACCCGTCAAGCTGCGAGTCGAGCCAGGGGACTACTCACGCACAGCGCTGAGCCGGCCGGGCCGGTTGCCATCACTACCAGCGCTTGCGGCATCACTGCTGATTGCCGGCGATTACCGCGAATACAGTGACTCGACCTCAGGTCTCAAGCTCCGGTTCTTCGTGCACGGCACCGAGTGGACCTTCGCCGATTCAACCTTCAGGCGCACCGTCAACAGCATTGCGCGCACATTTGTCGCTGCGGCCGGATTTGCGCCCGCGCGTGAGCAATGGATCGTGCTGGTTGAAGGAAACGCTCGCAATAACGGCGGTACCGTGGAAGGCGGTGCGATTGCGCTTTATCCGGATCCAGCCAGCCCGCTCACCGGTGATGATCCGAGCACGCTGAGGCTGATTGCGCACGAGTTGTTTCATCTCTGGAATGGCCACGCTTCCCGGGAGACCGGCCGCGGCGAGGGATACTACAAGTGGTTCCAGGAAGGCATTACCGAGTATTATGCGCACCTCGCATTGCTGCGTACCGGTCTGCTGACCGTGCCTGCATTCGTGCAGCGAGTCAACGACTTCGTTCGGGAATACGAGAGCAGCTCCGCAAGAGGGGCATCCGCCGCTGACCTCGAGCGCAACTATTGGGCGGACGGTGCGCACCAGCGACTACCCTACGTCAAAGGCTTCCTGCTGGGCTGGTGGCTGGATCTCTCCCTCGATCGGAATCGCCGGAGCATCGACGATGTCGTGCGCGGCGTGCTGCGACGGCCCACGTATGACGACGCTGCACTGTCCGCCGCACTAGCCGCCGCCAGCCGGGTGCATGATGCTCGCTGGTATCGTGATTTTGCGATTGGCGGCCGTGCGCTGCCGTTCGGCCAGATCTGCCGGGAAGAAGGATTGGATTGTGTCGAGGCGGACACCGATCTCTTCGACTTCGGATTCGAAACCGGTAATCGAACGATCGCCGCGGGCGCGGTCGTGTCCAGTGTTACGGCCGGCAGCCCGGCGGAGGACGCAGGCATTGTGGTAGGCGATACGCTGACCGGCCGGGTGAATTACAATGCAGGTGATCCAACCCGCGATGCCACCATCGAAGTGCGGCGTGACGGCTCTTCCCACGCGATCACGTTCCGGCCGGTTGTGACTCGACCGATTGTTTTCATCGATCCCACATCACGTACTCTCGCCCGGCTCAATTACCTCAGACGTTTGCGCTGAGTAGCCAGGGCTAGCCGTTATCCGCGCTTCATGAGAAGGCCAAAACGGCTTGAGCCAGGGCTGCGGTCGGCAGCGCACCTCCAGTCGTAGCACCCGCGTTTTCGTTTTCAATTCATCGAGCCACTGTTCGTGCCGGAAGAGGTTTCGGATCTCGAGTCCAGCCCGAGTAACCATTTCTGGCGAAGTTCAGCGGCTACTTGTTCATGAGAAAGCGTACGGCCGGCGGCGACATCTGCGCGGCCACGTTCGATTTGCTGGATAACGTACAAATGGTAGAGCACGTCTTCGAGAGTGCAATCGTCAGGTAGGCGATCGAGTAAAGCTCTTACTGCAGTCTTGGAATCCATGGGCCGCTCCCTTTGAGGATAAAATAGCTGGCTTTATGAGGCGAGGCCACGGCGACGCATTAATACACGAAACAGGAGCACGATCCACGACACGCGAGCCGGCGGTGTTTGGTCACGAATCCCCAGAACGGTCGAACGCGCATGAGGGACCAGGATGACATTTCTCGAGGGGGAGCGTACACCCTGAGTTGAGCCGAGTACGTGCCGCCTAACGCATCATAGGGCTAAGCTGCGGGCCCCGCCAGCAGCTACATTTTTGTTCTGCCATACGAGTTCTCGCCAGCATCTACCTGCTACAATAGCCCGCCCGACTGGTTCAGCCCCTTCGTTAGCCGGCCCCGTCAGGAAGGCGTCGTTGGCGGACACGATCCCGTTCGACGACGGTCAGGAATCGGTCGAGCCGGATTTCTGCCTGTGCGAAGATGGCAAGTAAGACGTCGCACGGCTCCAATGGCGATGACGGCCGAAAGCGGATGTAGAGTATAGCTGGTGGTGCCGGTTGCTGTTGCTTATAGACCAATTCGCCAAAATGGCGATCGAACGTGATTAAGACACGCTGTTTGGACGGCTGCTCGCGAAAGCACGACTCGATCAGGCGCGCCTGGAAATAGCTCGCTTGCCGCCTCAGTGTCGGGCCGGCATTCCTCAGCGCAACGATTGATGGTAGCGGAACGTCTTCATCAGCAAAGAGTCGCACAGCGCCTTAGGCAGCCCCGCGACGGACCCAATGGACAGTTTCACCGCCCGCGATTTCCGCCGCGTAGTCGAATAGCGCTCGAAGCGCTTCCGGAGTGAGGTGGGGGTAGCTTTCTAGGACTTGATCCTGAGTCCATCCTTCCGCGAAGAGGCCGAGCAAAAAGTCGACAGCGAGACGAGTGCCACGCACGATCGGTTTCCCGACGAGCACTTCAGCGTCCGAGACAATGTAATCCTGCCAGGACATGACGCTTCCCCGACGTTCTGAGGTGATGCGCGACTCAGTCCGCGTGAGTAAGAACAAATGGCGCCAAGTAAAGGTGAGCTATCTCGACCTGATGAGTCAACGAGGACCGCTAAATATGTCCGTTTTGCCCAGGCGCGGTCGTCCCGAGTCGAAAATACATGACAGCGCGAAGAGCGGGCCGACGGGTTGATCCGGGGAATGACGTCAGACGTCACCTGCTATCACATCAAAACACACGCGGATCCGGAAGCAGTTAGAAGCAAGAAAGTTGATTGGACCAAGGCCAAGGCCGGCTAACGCCAATTAGCGTAGCTGCGCGCCCCGCCAGCGCCACCATGTCTGGAAGCATTATACGAGTTGGTGCCAGGCGGATGCTTTCGGAAGCGGGTCCGGGGCCAGCTCCTTCGCGTGTGAGGCGCTATATAGTTGGTGCCACGCAGCCACTGCTGAAGAAAATCCGCGCGTCAGCTTCACGTTCGTTTGACGGCGGGCCGAGAAACTCGCGTCGTTGTCTAAAGAGCCGTCATGCTTGATCGAGCGCGAGGACCTTTTTAAGGACAGCGATTCGATCGGTAAGCATCTGACCCGCGGTCGCTGGAGTGACGACATTGGGAAAGAAGCCAAACTTGTCGCGGGTACAATTGCTGCAACGTTCCTCTTTCAGGTCCATTGCGCTATCACACCGACACTTCCACACCTCTTTGGATCCTCCGAGTAGCTTGTCCTTGCGAAGATATTGTGCCTCCTCCAGAAACGATGAGCGAATGACGGGGAGTAAGCGTTCAAGCTCAGGTTTGTCATCCACGGTATAGACCGGCAAGTCAGCTCCAACCACCTGAAGCGCAGACTTCCGCGCGTCGGGCGTGGCCGTTTCAAGAAGCTCAGTCAGACGGGCGATATCAAGTAGGTGGCCGCGTCTCACTATTTCTCTTGCGAACCGGGCCACATGACTGTCATCCGCAAGCACCGCGTACAGAAGTCGCTTAGATTCCTCGGCCGGCAACGAGAGGAAGAATGTCTGGGCTCGTCGAATAAACTCTTCCCCTGTTTCTGTCAATTGTCCATGTTGGTTAACACTATTAGCTACGCGAGCGAGGATGACTTCACCGAGTTCGTAAACCTGATTCTCGGTAAGGAAATTCCAAGCGGGTTCTGTGAACTCAAGCGTTCCAGCTTTGCCGCGAGCGATGAGGCGATTTCTTTCCAAAATGCTTCGAAGGTCCTCGGCGGTGATCGAACTCGCGCCAGTGACTTGCTGTGACGGATCAGAGGCGGAGCGTGGTTTTACCTTCACGGCGGTTCCTGAGCCAGTAACCATCAACATTGACTTGCCGCTTCCGGCGATTTCGTCGTGATCCACGCGAAGTCCAAGGACGGCATTTGCGCCTAACGCTGCGGCCTTGAACTGGATTCGTTCCAGGGCTTCCTTATTGATCCTGTCGAGTTTTGTTTGGTACGAGTGTGAATGGGTTCCGAAGAAATCGGTCCAGCCGGAAAAGAAGTCGGTAAACAATCCGGTGCCGATAACAAACTGGGCTGACACGATGCCCAAGTAAGCATGGACGTCATATCCAGAGAAGACGTTGTGGTAAGGACGAGGCGGCCTTTCATTAGTCTTTTCGCTGAGGGGATTCGGGAAACAACGATGCTTAACCGCCGTCTAACGCCCATTAGGATAAGTTGCGGGCCCAACCAGCACCACAATGCTCGGAGCCGCTATACGAGTTGTTGCCAGCGGAATGCCGAGGCTATCGCCACCATTCCAGCAGCTTCACGTTCGGAACCAACGTACGAGTTGTTGCCACACAGCACTGCTGAAAATACCCGCCCGTCAACTTCATCCGATCGTTGAACCGCTTGCCTCTAAAGCAGCGGCGGCGAGTACGCACGCTACGGCGTTTCCGCCATCTGATTTGAGGTCAAGGGCAGATCGGGAAAGTGCGACGAAGTCGCCGAGTACCTCGCCTTGGCCTGTGTAACGACTGAGTCAACGAGGCTGGCGTCCAAGTCGGCGAAAGCAGCGTCAAGGATGCTGTCAATGAGCCGTGCAACGCGTCCGGAGTACCGGGGATCATCGAATCCGCGTGCTTCCGATGATAGAGGAACGCTATCCTTGACGAACCGAGAGACCTGCTGGCTCCACCGTCGTCCCCATTGAACCCGTTTTGAGCTGCCGCTCTTCCTCAGTCAGCTGGGCGAAGCAGTGACGTGCGCAGCAACAACCGTCAACAGGGCAGCTGCAAGGGACTCTCTTAGCATGTCGACCTCCCTGAAGGGGAAACAGATTCGTATCGAACAAGTTCAGGATACCCGCCCTCGCTAAAAACTCGGTAAAACCGTCCGTTCGCATCAATTCGCGACGGACCTGTCAACGGGAACTCGTAACGTCGCTCGTACACACCATTCGTGTCGTATACATCCGCAACGATCCGTTTCCCCGGGACGTCACGGATGAATAGCCACAGCCTGTCGTTGTCGTCGATGGCGAGACTAGTGACGGCCGCCCGATTGTTGTCAAAACCTATCCTAGTCGACCCTCGTGGCCCGGGAACAGCAGTTCGAAAAGGCCGAGGCCGGAACTTGAAGTCGTGATTTCGAGTCACACGCAAGTCGGAACTACCGGTCATACTGAAACGCTCGAGTAGTAGATCAGCTAGAGGCGCGAACCAGACGCGGCCGTTTCTGTCCACGGCTAGCGGTCCCGTCGCAAGGTAACGCCAATCGACCGAATCGGGGATATCCACTCGGGCGAACGAAGCTCGAAGGTCGAGGTTTGGTGCGAACCGGTGAATGACAGGGCCCTTAGTCCTGAAGTTCTCGGCAGGCGCCTGCGCCAAGTACAAGTCACCGTTGATGGTACCTGAAGCCAGAAAGGGCGGAGCGGACGAATTGAATGGCACCAAAGCTGTATTGATGGGTTTGCCGCTGAGATCAAAATTGACAATACGCCCAAGCGCCAAATCGTAGATGGTTACGCGACTTGCCCCAACCCAAATCCGGTACGGACTCTCAAACTCTCCCGGGCCGCGGCCTTTCCGCCCGATTGAGCGGATGTACTTTCCCGTCTCTGAGAAAACGCGGACCGCCGGCGCACGTGAATCCACGATATAGATGTCACCGTTTTCGCCGAATGAAAACGACATGATGGTACCGAAAGCTTGCTCTTCCGGACTGAATTCGGCTCCAAGGCGGAGGTCTTCCACCAACCGAGGAGAGCAAACGCCGAATTTGGGCGTTTGAGAATTTCGGATGATGAGCGCTTGGGCAGAGGTGCGGTGTGGCTGTAACACCAAACAGAGTGCCGCAATCATGAGGAGGTCAGTACGTGCACGCATTCCGGATCCAATGGCTGATGCGATCGTGGACATTGTGCCGTTTCGGCCACAAGGTTAAGGATCGAGTGACCAATGGGATGGCACTGCCTCGCATTATGACACTAGCGGAATGCCTATGCTGCATTTCTTGCGCCCTCGGCCAACGAACGGACAAGCTCTGGGAGCCCGGCGGCGTTCATGGTGATTCGAGCGCGATGAACGAGCCGTCTAGAACGCCCATAAGCTGCGCGCCCCGCCAGCTGCCACCATGCTCGGAACCGTTATACGAGTTGTGGCCAGCGGGATGGCGAGTCAATCCGCACCTATCCAGCAGCTTCGCGCTTGGAAGCAGTATACGAGTTGTTGCCACGCAGCACTGCTGATTCAACCCGCGCGTCTGCTTCACGCGATCGTTAGATAGGCAGCAGCATTCACTACGCTACGGTTGACTGAGCCAGCCGGCGTCGATCGAGGGATTAAGCGCGCCACCGATGAGCAGGAAAGCGATTATCGCAATGATCACTGCCTGATACCGTGACGTCGAAAATGCGGCCCCTGCGGACCCTAACAACAACGCCCCGAGATGCACGCTGCGCGCTCGGTGAGTCAGCGGCATTCCAAGGTTAATTGTAGCGCTGACGCCTGCAGCAACCCCCCAGACGGCGAACCCGATATACCAGCGGCGACGCACGGCGACGAAATGATCGCGCCAAGAAAGCACGTTCTCAGGATTCTCGGGGATGAGAACCGCCGCACAGTAGTAGAGCAGTCCAGGCACCAAGAGAGCAACAGCGAAGCCGCGAAACGTCCAGGCGACATCCCGTAGCGACCAGAAAGTCCAAAAACTGAGCGCGATAAGGACCAGATTATTGAAGGTCAGCGCAAGATGAAGCGCGTATCTACGTTGCGGAGCCAGCGCGCTGGGCAGTCCTCCGAGAATCCGGAGCGCTGCAACGGAGTAGAGCAGGCTGAACGCAATGGCAAGGTATTCGAAGAGTGTCATCGTCGACCAGGGATCGAGGAATGGGCCAGTTCACCGTGAACCGTCTTGAGCGACGGTTGAGTCACACGCCAGTTGAGTTGACGTCAAAAAGGTATGTCTCGTCAGGTGAACGCCATGCCCTGCGGCCGCTGCTGCCTAACGCCAATTAGCATAAAGCTGCGGGCCGCGCCAGCACCACCATTTCAGGACAGACTATACGAGTTGTTGCCAGCGGGATGCCCACGCTATCCTCGCTTCGCCAGCAGCTTCGCGTTTGGACCATTATACGAGCTGTTGCACACGCCAGCTGCTGCTGACGAAATCCGCCCGACTGCTTCACCCGATCGTTAGATACGACATTGACGTATATCCGTCATTGACGTATCATCGAGCATGGAACTCGTCGAAACGCCGGTGTTCACTCGTCAGGTCGGTGACCAGATGGACGCTGAGGAGTACCGAGGGTTCCAACTGGCTTTGCTGACGAATCCCGAGCTCGGACGAATCGTTCCGAAGTCGGGAGGACTACGCAAGATACGCTGGCGCGCGTCAGGTCGGGGCAAACGAGGCGGGATTCGGGTCATCTATTATTGGATGTCTGCGAAGAGCAGGATCTACCTGTTGTTCCTGTACCCAAAGAATGTGCTAAGCGACGTTACAGAGAAGCAACTCAGAACACTACGGCTAATGATTTCAGACGATTCAGATGGAGAGGGATGACAATGCGGAAGGACCTTTTCGACGAGTTGGTGGAAAGTGTAAAACAAATGAAGGAGATCGAAGCTGGCCGCCTTAAGCCGGCGCGAGTTACCCGCGCTGAAGATCTTCTTGGTGGAAAGAACCCCGACGTTGCTGCTTTGCGTGAAAAGTTCAAACTCAGCCAGTCAAAGTTCGCGGCTCTTCTTGGAATAAGCGTCGGTACGCTTCAGAACTGGGAACAGAAGAGGCGCGAACCGGACGGGCCGGCGAAGGTCCTCTTACGCGTCGCGGCACTTCACCCCGAGGCGCTTCTTTCCGCAGCAACGCAGGGCAGCTCGCGGACAAAGCGTCGCACGAAACGCAAGGCGGCCTAACGCCCATTAGCGTAGCTGCGCGCCGAGCCAGCACCACCATGTCCGGAACCCTTATACGAGTTGCTGCCAGCGGGATGCAAAGGCTATCGTCACTTCGCCAGCAGCCTCGCGCTCGGATCCAATATACGAGTTGTTGCCACGCAGCATTGCCGAAGAAACCTGCGTGTCAGCTTCATATACGTTCGTTAGCTCGCGCTCGCCGACGCGCGCCGCATTCACGTAGCAACGTCGTCTGAGTTCTCACCCAGGTCAGTAACTATCATTTCCGCGGTCGTCACAAGTTCCGGGTCGTCGAAGGTGCATTGATATGGTTTCGCATCAAGGAAAACCACAGCTGACCGAAGAATATACAACGGGGATGTCGCCGTTATACCACGCCTCGATGTGGGGTATCAAAAACTCCCAGCGTTCAGGACTTTTGACGTACCGCTTCTGCGGAAACAAAACGGCTATCCAGGGCAGCCGGATCGATTTCCAAGGCGATTGTCAATGGACGGTGATGGTAGAAGAATCCCGTCCACTTGATTGACATTTGAGTGTATTTCTCTTCTGACACGCCGCGGAAGTCGAAGAGAGAATGTGCCAATCAATTGGCGCCGCGGTCTTCTGGTCTTTTCCAAGCGATGGATCCCAGGCAATGCCATTGATTTCCAGAGTGTCTTGATCCCATGGAGCAACAAATTCTAAGTTCTTGATCAACTCGTCGCGCGACCAGATCGAGCTCCCGTACGACGTGGCCGCGGAGCCGACGAGTATTTTGCCGTCACCCGACATAGGGACCAGGTGTTCTAACGCATCGTAAAAGGTCTCGAACGGTCCGCCCACGCCGAAATCACCTGAGTCGAAAAAGAATTTGCCGCGGAACTTCAACACGCGCTCGGTGCCCGCGCCCGCACCTGGAGCACCGCTATCCCACTCGTACAGAAACAGGGTTTCAGATTCAGCGGAAAGTAGATCATGGATTTCATCGTGTACGTCATCCTCGTGGGAGTTAACTGAAAGCTCGGGAGCGAGCTCGAGGAATCTGGCGAGGTCGAATTGATCAGACATCAAGAGGCTCCAGCAGTACACCAATGCTCGGTAGCATTCTAACGCCCATTAGCGTAAGCTGCGCGCCCAGCCAGCGCCACCATGCTTGGAACCGCTATACGAGTTTTTGCCAGGAGGATGCTTTCGGAAGCGGGTCCGGCGCCAGCAACTTCACGTTTGAGGCGCTATATCATTGGTGCCACGCAGCACTGCTGAAAAAATCTGCGCGTCAGCTTCACGCAACGCACATTAGTGTAAGCTGCAGGCCCAGCCAGCAGCCAGATGCTTGGACGATTATACGAGTTTTAGCCAGCGGGATGCTAACCACGCCATCACTTCGCCAGCAGCTTCACGTTTGGGAGCAAATACGAGTTGCCGCCACGCAGCTCTGCTGACGCAACCCGCCTGTCAGCTTCACACGATTGTTATGCCGCCGCCATTCCTTGCGAAATGCCGGTTACTCCACCATGCCAATGTTTGCTTTGAATCGCGGCGCCTGACGAGCGCCAACTGAACCTACGCCGCGATCAGCGGCGCAAGCTCCGAGGAGGAGGGACGAGATAAGCCAAGCCGGTCGAAGACCTTGTTGATCTCCTCGGCGGTTACAAAGCCGGGGGAAACAATTTCAATTCCTAGGGGAGACCCATCCGCAGCGTAATCGATGACGAGCTCGGGAGTCACCTGTTCGGTCCGGGCGGACTTAATGCCGGGCGCATGGCTCAAGTAAAGGTAAGCAGCGAAGGGCTTTCCTTTACGATACGTGATCTGAAGAGACAGTACGCTCATAGGTCCACTGGGTAAGCGGTCACCACGAAAAGTAGCTGATCATCCAAGTCTGGTTCAAGGACAACGATCCAGGGCGTCCCGCGATGACGGGTCCGGGCTAGAAATCGACCCGGACGGCGCGCCGGAGCAATGTCGGTGGCATCAGAGACCATTGTTCTCAGTTCGATTTCAGAAAACTCGCGCTCTTCCATGCGAGACTCGACGTGAGGAGTGAACGCGAGCTCCCAATCCCACCAGTCAGCTGGGTACGAACGAGGGTCCGGTGCCATGCGCGGAGTATAGCCTGGAGCGCACGATCAACGCACGAGGAAGTAAAACGCGAGCCGGAAGGCGGCATAACGCACAAAGTGTATACTGCAAGCCCCGACCAACGCCACCATGTTCGGCCTACTATACAAGTTGCCATGACGCAGCTACGCGCTTGAACAGTCCGCTTGTCAGTATCACATGATTAGGATGGACTCCTCTCGAACGAAGTGAGATTTTGGATTCGTCAAGAAACCAAAACACAGATCGAACCAAAGGAGCCATCCCATGTTCACAGTAACGATTGCTGTCGATTTGGCCAAGCATGTGTTCGAGATCGCGGTGAGCGAACGCGCGGGCCAAATCAGTGAGCGCAAGCGCCTCAGCCGGCCGCAGTTCGAACGGTTCTGGTCAGCACGCACGCCCTGCCGGGTCGTGATGGAAGCGTGCGCGAGCGCCCACTTCTGGGCCCGCTCCCTGCGTGCGCGCGGCTTTGAAGTCAGGCTGCTGCCGCCGCACTACGTGAAGCCCTACCGGCGCCGGAACAAGACCGACCGGGCCGACTTCGATGCGCTCCTGGAAGCCGATCGCTGCAATCGCATCCACCCGGTCGCGGTCAAGAGTGAAGACCAGCAGGCGCTGCTGGCGCTGCACCGGGTGCGCGCTCAGTGGATGCAGAGCCGGACGGCCCGGATCAACGGCATGCGCGGACTGCTGGGCGAGTTCGGGGTCCAGGCTCCGGCCGGTTCGAAGCGCTTCCTGGATGAGCTGCACGCTCTGCTCGAGCGCAACCAGGAGCGAGTGCCCGAGCGGGTCCGGCGCATCGTGGCTGCACTCTGGGATGAGGTGCGCGAGCTGGAGGGGCGGATCGATACGCTCGAGACCGAGCTGGAAGCCGTGTCGGGTGAACAGCCTGTGATCCAGAGCCTGCTGCGTGTTCCCGGCATCGGGCTGCTCACGGCAAGTGCGCTCTT
>JBBDWZ010000135.1:0-30894 GCA_040902615.1 Gemmatimonadota bacterium
CCGCTCGAGGTCGGTCTTCAGCATCCCACGCCAACCTTTGCGACCCGGCAAGAAGGTCTCACCCGCGTCCTGCAATTGTTGAATGAAGCCCGTCAGCAAACTGCCACCACACTGCCATCCACCGAGTTCAATGACACGGTGCTGGCACCGGGCTTCAATCTATCCACCACGATCGATGCGATGATCGCGCGATACTCGCTGATCAACGGCGATCTGGCCGGTGCATTGGCGGCGGCGCAGCGTGTGCCTCTGAACGTACTGTCCGAGTTCCGGTTTGCATCGACCGATCCAAACCCGCTTTTTACCATGTGGTCGAACTCGGGCAACCCGACGCGCATGCGGCCGGAGGACCGCTTCCGCACCGGCGCGGAAGCGGGTGATCGTCGAGTTGCGTTTTTTGTGACCGCGAGCACGGCCAATGCGCAATCCAACGCGGGTTCTCCGCTGGACGATTTTGTGCGCTACTCGTCGAACATTCACCCATTCCCCGCCTACTGGCCGGATGAGATGCGCTTGATCATGGCCGAAGTGCACGCGCGTCAGAACAACCTGCTCCTTGCCCTGGATCTGTTGAACCAGGTGCGCGTGCCGTGCACGTCCGCGTTCGACGAGCCCATCGCGTGTCAGCCGGCGCTCACACTGCTGCAGGTGCCGACGCAGGCGCTCATGCTCGAGGCAATTCTCAAGGAGCGGGCGTACGAACTGTATCTCACGGGGCTGGGCTGGTCCGACCTGCGGCGTTTTGGCAAGCCGGTGAAGTATCAGTTCATGTCAGTCTCGAGGACTGAATGCGCCGGCAATCCCAACGTGCCCGCCGAGCTGTGCACACCGCGGGCGCCGGGCACCTGATGCGGCAGCGACACCAATAAAAAAACGCCCCGCCGGATCCAACCGGCGGGGCGTTTTTTCGTGCGGGATTGTTCAGCGTTTCGCTGCGACCGCTTGCTCGGCGGCGCGCAGTGCATTGAACGCATTCACGATGCCGCCGGTTGCAGATAGGGTACCGAAGGCCACTTTGGCGCTGTCCTCGCCCGGGCGGAGCGTAGTACGATCGCCGAGTTTGGTGGTACTCTGCAGGATGATGTCTTTCACTTCCTGGGCATTCAGCTCGGGATAGTAGGCCATTATGAGCGCAGCGAGGCCGCTGACAACAGGCGCGGCCATGCTGGTCCCGCTCTGGCGGCTGGTACCGCCGCCGGGCACGGTCGAAAGGATGTCCTCACCGGGTGCAAAGACATCGACCTGCTCGCGGCCGTAGTTCGAGAAGGCCGCGGCGATCGTGTCCGCACCCTTCCATGAGGAAGCGCCGACTTCGATCCAGCGGGCGACGCGCGTGCCATCCGCGGTCTTCGCGACCGGGTAGCTGGGGTTGGTCGACAGGTCTTCGCTGTCATTGCCGGCGGCGTGCACAATGAGCACGCCCTTCGAGTCCGCGTATTTGGCCGCGTCATCGACTGCGGGTTTGGCCGGTGACCAGGCTTTGCCGAAGCTCATGTTGATGATGTTCGCGCCCTGGTCGACAGCGTAGCGGATCGCGTTGGCAATGTCCTTGTCGCGCTCATCGCCATCGGGTACCGCACGCACGGCCATAATGCGGACGCTGGTGGCAACCCCATCAATGCCGACGTTGTTGCCGCGGACAGCGCCGATGATGCCCGCGACGTGGGTGCCGTGTTTGGCATCGGGTCCGGTCACATCGCGATTACCGTAACGGCGCTCGGTCAGATCGGCGTAATTGTCCCCCACGATCGGCCGCGGGTTGAAGTTGGGGTCAAGGTTGTACTGGAGCTGGGTCGTGAACTGTTCACGCGCTTCGGTGATGACTTCCTCAGTGACGCCATTGGAGGCGAGCTGCAGGTAGATAGCCTTGGCCTGCTCGACGCCGCCGTTGGGTGCCCGCATCGCCTGCACCTTTGCTATGGTCGGCGAATCGGTGCCGAGAGTCTGCTTGAGCAGTCGAACCGCCTGGTCAAAGGCCGGCGCAATCATGTTGATCTGACCGAGCGTCTGTTCCGCTTCGCCCTTACGCTTCTGATAGTCCGCCGTGATTTTCTCGCAAGGCAGGCTGGCTGCCTCGGGCGCACGCTTCTGGCAAAGCGAGTACAGCCGGGTGACTTCGAACGTATCCCATTGCACGTTCCGGCCATCGCGGCCACCAATGAAGTTCCAGCCATACACGTCGTCGACCAGTCCGTTGTTGTCATCATCGCGTGCGTTGCCAGCAGTTTCCTTTGGATTCCGCCAGAGGTTGGCACGCAGATCCGCGTGCGCGGTATCGACGCCGCCGTCAATGACCGCGACCACCACAGTGCGCTTGGGTTGTTTGCCAGCCAGCAGCTCCCGCTGAGCGCGCTCGAGGGAAATACCAGGAAACCGGTCCGCGATCGGATCGAGGAGCTGCCAGTTTGCGGCGGCTTCACTCGGTCTTGGCGGAGGCGGTGTGGGTGGCGACACGACGGGCGGTGTCACGACCGCGGGTGGCTGTTGCGGTGGTGCGGTCGGCTGCGTTCCGCCGGACGCGCAGGCGCCTGCGACCACAACCGTAAGTAGAAGTGGAAGGCGTGAAGTCACGTGGTCAATCCTCAGTTCAAGTTGCGCTGGCAGTGTAGCGCATCCCCAGCCGGGCCGCGAGCGTGCGGTCAGCCTGAGACCGGCCGACCAGAGTCGTTTGTCCCAGTGCCAGCCGGTACCGATGCGCAAACTGCAGTACCAATCCCGGCAACGGCTTGCGGCACCAGCAAACCGGCGGTCCGGCGGCGTGGGGACAAACTGCGATGTCAACATTCGTACCGAGGAGAGCCCGGGTTCGTTCGAAAACTGCCTCGACCTCGGAAACACTGGTCTGGCCCGCGCTGATTTGCGGTCGCCAGGCAATCGCCAGCACAAACAGGCCGGCTTCCTGGCAGCGGGCAATTTCTGCGCGGCGTTCTGCCGTAACTACGATGTCGTCGGGATCCAGTATCGCGGCCGCCCCACTCGGGCTGGTACACAGCACGCCATCGTACTCGAAGATTACGGCCGCCCGATCGAAAGCCGGATTCGGGCGTCGGACAAAGGGTCGTTCCTCGATGGCAGCAAAGCCTTCTTCGATGACCGGCGGCTCGGCCTGCCGTTCGTAACGGAACTGTGCATCGGGCCCGAAGTAGCGATGATCCGACCGTGAGCGCGCGCGGATCTCTTCCGGAGCGGGCAGGCTGCCACGCGCCTCGATCAGTCGCGTGACCGCGTTGACCTGTGCGTCCGCCAGACTGGTCCTCAAGCGCACACAACGCACCCGGGCACCGTGCCGTGCAGCACAAGCGATCACATCATGGCGCGCCGCACGAGCTGCGTAGGTATTGTCGAGCACCCAATTCCCGGCCCCGGCGCGCAGCCCGGTGTCGAGATCGTTGGCGAGCGAAGCCAAGGTGCCGCCGGCAGCATCACGGTTGAGGCGACGGTAACCCTGCGCGACAAATTCCTCGGCCACCGTGCTCTTGCCGGCACCGGGCATACCCATCACCAGCACGACCTCACGCGCCCCATCGATTGCCACTTGAGGCGGCACTCGCTCCGTGCTCAACACCCGAGCTGCAGGTATACGGGCGGCCAACTGCTCGTGGTCCTGGTCATCCAGCCGCAGCGCGAGCACGGTCGCGATCGATCGGGCAGTGGCCACGCGAGTAGCGCCCGGGATGGGCACGACCAATGGTTGCAGATCGAGCAGCCATCGCAACGCAACTTCCTGTGCCGACACGCCGTGACGAGCGGCAATGCCGGCCAGAACCGGATCGCGGGTCAGGCGTTCCGTGCGCCGACCGCCCAGCGGACGATACGCAATGAGTTGAAGGCCCTGATCGCAGCAGTACCTGACCACGCCATTCCGGAAATTCTCATCATCGAGCGCGCTCAAGCTGACCTGTACTGCGCTGATCTCGGCGATGCTGCGCGCGGCTTCGATCTGGCTGACGGTTACGTTGCTCAGACCAATGCGTCTGATCTTTCCCTCGCGTTGCAGCGCGGCGAGCGCTCGCACGCTGGTCGCCAGCGGTGTGCGCGGATCGACCGTGTGCAGCTGGTATAGATCGATGGTCTCGACGCCCAGCGCGCGCAGGCTCGCCTCGCAGGCTGTGCGCAGATGTTTGGCGCGGCCATCCGGCACCCACTCGCCGTTTGGGCGGACGATGCCGCCCTTGGTGGCAACTTCGATTCTGGAACGATCGCCGCTCCAGCTGCGCAGCGACGAAGCGATGAGACGCTCGTTGTGGCCGGTGTCGGTTTCATCCTGGCAATACGCATCGGCGGTATCGAGCAAGGTTGCGCCGGCATCGAGGGCAGCGTGAATGACGTGCACGGCATCGCTGGGCGGGTTGGTAGATAGCCGCATGCATCCCAGGCCCATTATACGGGAAGTCATGACGCTTTTGTCCGGGTGAAGGCTCGGGGGCTTGCGGGCGTCACGGAAGTGAAGGGCTCCGGTTTGGGGCTTGCGGGCTCCCGGGCGGTGATAGCTGCTGTTGGGGGCTGGCGTCGCTCGTCGAAGTCCCGCTCCCGCTCGCCAGCACAAGCCGTTGACTGTCCAGGCAGATGCGGCCGCCAGACCGAGCGTAATGCGGCAAAATAGGGAGAGGTCCGCAAGCCCCCAAGCTCTTCCGCGCAGCCTGACTGCGAGAACCACCTCCGCCAGTCCCCAAGCTCTCCAGACCAGCCGAGATGTTAGAATTATCTCACAGGCCTTGCCCGCCGAATACATCTTATATCGATCCAGTTATACCGATCCAGCAAGGAGGCAGAGTGGAATGGACCATTGTAGCGATCAACTTTCTGTATGCGGGGTTGGGCGTGGTGCTCATGTACCTGAGCTATCGAGTGATCGACATGCTCACGCCCCAGGTGGACTTTCCGGAGGAGCTGAGAAAGGGCAACATCGCGGTCGCCATTTTCATCGCGGCGCTTTTTATCGCGATCGCGATGATCATCGGTGGGGCGTTGAATTGAGAAAGCTCCTGGCTTGGGTTGCGGTCGCGTGCGCGGCAGTAACCGGCGTGAGCGGTCAAAAGAAACCGGCCGGTGACCCGGATCGCTTCGACGAGACCTTCCGCAAATACAGCAAGCGTTTTTTTGGTGTCGGCTTCGATTGGCAGTATTTCAAGGCGCAGGGCCTGGCCGAAAGCGACCTCGAACCGACGGCGACCAGTCGAGTCGGCGCACGCGGTATCATGCAGCTAATGCCCGGCACCTATGCAATGATCAAAAGCAAGCGCACCGAGATGGGTGACATTACCGACCCGGAGTGGAACATCGCGGCGGGGATCATGCACAGCCGCGGTCTTTGGCTGCGCTGGAAAGACCACGAGACGACCGATGAGCGGCTGCGTTTCATGTTCGCGAGCTACAACGCAGGCGAGGGCACGATCATGCGCGCCAAGAACGTGGCGCGCAGCGAGCAGCTGGACGACCGCACCTGGAGCAGCATCGAGGTGGTTGCGCCGAAGGTTCAGCGCTGGCGGTACCGCGAGACGATTCCGTACGTGAAGAAGATCGAAGACAACCATCGCAAGCTCAGCCAGCAGCCGCGCAAGGTCAACGCAGCCAAGGATGAGAAGTAGCATTGAATAGCCGATGAATCCGATCACGCTGAACCCACCCGATACACGCCTGCGCAAGGTCGCGCAACTCTCCGAACTGGCCGGTGCAGGTCCATTCGCTGCGAACGCGGGCGGATTGGACGTCGTCGTGGTCAGGACAGCAACCGGCCTCAAAGCCTTCGAGGGGCGCTGTCCGCATCAGGGTGCATTGCTGGGCGAAGGCATGATGGATGGCGGCGTGCTGGTCTGCCGGAATCATGGTTGGCGCTTCGATGCGGAAACCGGCGCGCGACGAGGCGGGAGCGAATGCCTCGTGTCGTGTTCCGTCGAGCTGCGCGGAGACGAGGTGTGGGTGGACACGGCTGCGCTGGAGCGGGCGCATCAGGAGCGGAAAGGCATCGCACGCCGAACGCTTTCGGATCTGCCGGGGCCGCGTTCATTTCCGATCGTCGGCAATCTGCTGCAACTGGAGATGAGCCGGTTGCACCGAGACCTGGAGGCCTGGGCCGTGCAGTACGGCGCCGTCTACACGATGCGCATGGGACCGAACAACGTGATCGTACTCGCGGAGCCCAGCCTCACCGAACAGGTGCTGCGCGACCGGCCGGAAGGATATCGCCGAGCGTCGAACGTCGCGCCGGTGTTTCATGAGTTGGGCGTGGACGGTGTGTTCTCCGCGGAAGGCGAGGTCTGGCGGCCGCAGCGCAAACTCGCGATGCAGGCTCTCTCACACAGGCAGCTGCGTTCTTTCTATCCCGCATTGTGCTCGATAACCAGGCGGCTCGAACGGCGCTGGCGCGTCAAGGCGGACGCCGGCGTTGAAGTGGATCTGGTCGAAGAGCTCAAACGCTTCACGGTCGACATCACGACCATGCTGGTCTTCGGCTACGATGCCAATACGATCGAGCAAGGCGATGACGTGCTTCAGCGCAAACTCGAGCTGGTGTTTCCCACGCTGAATCGACGGCTCTTCGCACTGCTGCCGACCTGGCGCTGGCTGCGCATGCCCGCCGATCGCAAGGTCGACCGCGCTCTGGCTGAGCTGCGCATCTGGCTGAACCAGCTGATCACCGACGCCCGTGCACGACTGGCCGCCGATCCAAGACGCGCGGAACAGCCAGAGAACTTCCTGGAGTCGATGCTGGCCTGGCGCGAACCGGATGGAACTCCGGTTTCCGATGAGATCATCATGGGCAACGCCATCACCATGCTGCTGGCCGGTGAGGACACGACTGCGTACACACTCGCCTGGGCGGTGCATCACCTCTGTGATGCGCGCGCAGCGGTGCAAGGTCTTCGTACCGAGAGCAATGCCCTGTTGAACGGTGACGTCGTGCCCGTGGACATCGAGACCGCGACGCGGCTGAATTACGCTGGAGCAGTAGCCAACGAGGCCATGCGGCTGCGGCCGGTTGCACCATTTCTGCTTTTGGAAGCCAACTACGATCGGGTAATCGGTGACATCGCAATTCCGCAGGGCACCTGGGTTGCGGTGCTCACGCGTCCGCCCGTGCTGATGGATGACAATTTTGCCGCTGCATACGAATTCCAGCCCGAGCGCTGGCTGGAAGACAATGAGACCGTTCCTCACGAGAAATCCGCGCACATGCCATTCGGCTCGGGGCCGCGAATCTGTCCAGGACGCTCGCTGGCCCTGCTCGAAATGAAAGTGCTGCTGGCGATGCTGTATCGATCGTTCGATGTCGAGCGCATTGGAGCTGCCAGTGATGTGACCGAGCAGTTTTCCTTTACGATGTCACCCGTTGGATTGAAAGTACGGTTACGCCCCCGCTAGCGGTTGCTCACCAATGCGTAGATGCCGAGCCCGATACAAAGAGTCGATCCGGCGCCAACCACCAGCAAATGCGACGTTTTGACATCGCTCCAGGCTGAGCTCAGGCAGCCGAAACGGTTTTAGCCAGGAGATTTCGGGCCGCAATTTGGAGAGACGTGAAAGCAGGAACATGACGGCGATGAAGCCGCCCATGACGTACACCACGATGTCGGGGAGAAATCCCATCAAAGAATCATGGCGTGACCGCACCAGAAAAACAAAAAGTCCGATTGTGCAGGTCTCTGGTTGACCTGAATCGTGCCACGGCGTGCGCTACGCATCGAGCCGACCGGCTTTGCGCCGACCTTTCTGCTGTCCACCGCGGATTAGCGCTCCGTCAGGTCCAGCCTTGCTGCTTGAAATACGCCAGTGTACGCGCCACGCCCGTAGCGAACGGCGTAGGGTTCCAGCCCAGTTCGTTCCGCGCGCGCTCTCCTGACGGGCGAGAACCCCGCTCGAGGAACTGAAGCACACTTCGCGCGATCATCGGCGGGCGGCCAGTCAGCTTTGCTACCTGCTCGCCCACGAGCGAGATGGCCCGGGCGATCGGGAGCGGCATGACCCCAGGTACCTTCGCGCGGGGCTCGTTGGCGGCCACTGCTCGTGCGATGTCGGTGAGCGACTGAAACGACTCCGCGAGGAGGTACCGAGCGCCGACCGCGGCCTTGGCCGCCGCTCTGACATGGCCGTCAGCGACGTCGTCGCTGTAGACGACCCCCATGCCCCCGGGCAGAAGCGCCGGGACCTCTCGCTTTGCCAGCTGCCTGAGCAGATCGTTGAGTCCCTTCACGAGGAAGGGAGCCGGGCCATACACGCCGGTGGGATGCAGGAACACGGCGGGCAGACCTCGGTCGAGAGCCGTGGTGACGATCCGGTCAGCTTCCTTCTTGGAACGCTGGTAGGGGGTCTCGCCCGGGTTGGGATTGATGATGGATTCATCGAACACCATGCCAGGCCCTTGCACCAGCACGTCGTCCGTGCTGGTGTAAACGAACCGTTTGACCGCCGCCGCGAGTGCCGCCTCGACGACATTGCGTGTCCCTTCGACGTTCACTCGCGCGAATTCGCCGACGTCCCGGCGCCACTGTTCGGGTATGCCCGCTGCGTGGTACACCGTGTCGCAGCCGTCGAGCGCCGCGCGCAGGGACTTCGGGTCGGTCACGTCGCCGAACACAGCCTCCACACCCGTCGGCAGCACACCAATCGATGCGCGCTCCGGCGTGCGGACAAGCGCACGCACTTCCACCCCGTCGGTGGCAAGTCGTCGCGCGATCGCGTTGCCGAGCTGGCCGGTTGCACCCGTGATCAGGACAGTCACTTTCCAGTTCCTCCCGGCCAGAAACGGCGCGCGTACGGTAGAAATATTCCACGCGGCGTGTACCTGCCGAGTAGCGCGTTGACGCGGTTGAAAGCACCGGGGATCACGGTGCGGTGGCCCCGCTCGAGGCCGTCGATCGCCTCGCGCGCCACCCTTGCGGGGTCGACGAAGAGTGCGGCAGGCAAGCCCTCGATGAGTCCGCCAAACTCCGTTTTTACCGGCCCCGGGCAGAGCGCGGTGGCGGTCACGCCCGTGCCGTGGAGATCGAGAGTGAGGGCCTCGGTAAATGTCAGGACGAACGCCTTGGACGCGCAGTAGGTTGCCTGCTGCGGCACCGGCATGAATGCGGAGACCGACGCGACATTGAGGATTCGGCCGCTGCCGCGCTCCACCATGGCTGGCACGAACGCGCCGCACAGCGCCACTATCGTCTCCACATTGAGCCGGATGAGGTCGACCTCGCGCGCGACAGGGAGCTTGTGAAAGCGCCCAACTGTCCCGATTCCCGCGTTGTTGACCAGCAGGTCCACGACCTGTCCGCGCGCGGCGATTTCGGCCGGGATCCGATCGCGTTCGGACGGGTTCGTGAGGTCCAAGGGGATCCACTCGACGCGGACGCCGTGCTCGCCGACAATCCTGGCCGCCACGTTGCGCAGGCCGTCGGTGTCGCGCGCCACCAGGGTGAGCGCGCGGCCACGGCGAGCGAGTTCAGCGGCAATCGCAGCGCCAATGCCGGACGACGCCCCGGTAACCAGCGCCGTGGTGGTCCGCCGTGTGTCCTTACCGAGGCTGGCCGCCCCAGGCTCCACTGCAGCGGGCGTCGTCATTGCGCAAACACTTCCTTGATGGGCGTGCGATTGCCGGCCATGGCGGGCCCGGCCGTCGAGAACGGCAGCACACTAACCGCGGCGTTCGCGCCGAAGCAATAACGAAGACTTGCCAATCCATAAGTATCAGCTTATGAGTTAGGCATGCAGAGCGCGGTCGTGGCCGACGACAAGATCTTCCAGGCGCTGGCGGACCCCAGCCGCCGGGCGATCCTCGAGTCGCTCACGCGTGGCGAAGCGGCGGTGAAGGACCTGACAGCGCGCTTCGACATTTCGCAGCCGGCGGTCTCACAGCACCTCGCCACGTTGAAAGAGGCCGGGCTGGTGAACGGCCGGCGCGAAGGGCGCTGTGTCTATTACCGGGTGGAGCCGCGCGGGATGAAGCCGCTCATCGACTGGATCGCACATTACCGCGCATTCTGGACGGAACACGTCGATCGCCTTGAGGACCTGCTGGAGAGAATGGACGAATGAACCGCATCGACCAGACGGCCCCATCGCAAACCGAATCGATTTCACTCGAATTCGATTTGCCTCATTCACCGGAGAAGGTGTGGCGCGCGCTCACCGATCCCGGGCTGCTCGCCGAGTGGCTCCTGCCGGTCGTCGAGCTCGAGCTCGAGCCGGGGGCCGCGTTCAGGTTCAAGACGGATCCGCATCCCGGGTGGGACGGCATCGTGAACTGCCGGATTCTCGAGATCGAAGCGCATCGGAAGCTGGGATACACCTGGGTGGTGGGAGAGAACTGGCTGGACACCGTCGTGACCTTCGCGCTCACGCCCTCGGCGTCGGGCACACGGCTGTCCATCGTGCAGTCGGGCTTCAAACCGGACCAGAAACAGAACAGTGGAGGCGCCCGCTACGGGTGGAAGATGATGGGCGGGAAGCTCGTCGACCTGCTCGCGAGGATGCCATGAGAGCCAGTCTTCAGAGGAGGTCCAGTGAATTGGAACAAATGGGTTCGGCAGATCCACCGCTGGTTGTCGATTGCCTTTACGGTGGCGGTTATTGTCACCTTTGTCGCATTGGGACAGAAGGAGCCGGTCGTCTGGGTGAGTTACGTGCCGCTGCTTCCGCTGGCCATGCTCCTGTTGACCGGTCTGTACTTGTTCGCGCTGCCGTATCTCACCAAGTGGCGCAGCGCGCATCACAACAAGCTGGAGAATGAGTCGTGACGCCAAAACCAAAGAGCAAGGCGATGCCGAAGGCCAAGGGCAGGTCGCGCGCAGGCGAGCCGCGCAAGTCGGCCACCAGGTCCGACCTGGGGGATTGGCGCGGGGAGACCCTGGCCCGCATGCGGAAGCTGATCCTGGAAGCCGACCCCGAGATGACCGAGGAGCGGAAATGGAAGAAGCCGTCGAATGCGATGGCGGGCGTCCCGGTCTGGTCGCACAACGGGATCGTCTGCACCGGGGAGACCTACAAGAAGTTCGTGAAGCTCACGTTTGCCCGGGGAGCCAGCATCCCGGACCCATCGCGCCTCTTCAATTCCAGCCTGGAAGGCAACACGCGCAGGGCGATTGACATCCACGAAGGGGAAAAGGTCGACGCGCGCGCGTTCAAGGCGCTCGTCAAGGCCGCGGCAAGGTCTAATTCCCGTGACGACTAGCGGCGGCTGCGCAGGAACTCCTCGAAGCGCGCGCACCTCACTGTAACAGGTCGCTGTTTCGTGTGTGTTGTGTGAGCGGCCGGGCGGTTTGGGAGAGTGAAACCACCAGCCTTGCGGATGTCACGGTCTTGGTTACAAGATTCCAAAATCTCCGCGCAAGAGATTACTTCCACAGAAACCCGGCAAAATTCTATGAGAACGCGTGTGCTCACGGTGCTGATAGGGCTACTCCTGTCCGGTACACAGGCTTTTGCACAACAAAGGACGGTGACCGGACGGGTCACGAACGACCAGGGCGCTCCGTTGGTTGGCGTTCAGATCGTCGTCAAGGGCACGGCGACCGGCACGCTGTCCAACGTCGATGGCAGGTATATCATCACGGCCAGCCCTGGGCAGGTCCTACAATTCAGCTTCGTCGGCACGGCCTCCATCGAACGCACGGTCGGATCAGAGAATACGATCGATGTGCAACTGAAGACTCAGGCCATCAGCCTCGATGCGATCGAGGTAACGTCAATGGGCCAGACGGCAGCGCGCAAATCACTGGGCAGTTCCCAGCAGACCGTGCGGGGTTCCGAGATCGCCCAAACTCAAAAGGAGAACTGGGCGAACTCACTGCAGGGGCGAATAACGGGGGTCGAAGTCGTGAGCGCCTCCGGTGTGCCGGGCGCCTCGTCCCAGATCATCCTGCGCGGCATCAGCTCGATCAGCGGGAACAACCAGCCGCTCCTGGTCATCGACGGGTTGCCGGTGGACAACAAGGTGCTGCACAGCAACCAACTTTTCCCATCGCTTTTCGAGAACCGCACGCTCGACTTCACCAACCGCGGCGCGGATTTCAATCCTGAGGACATCGAGACGCTCACGGTGCTGAAGGGCCCGGAAGCAGCGGCGCTGTACGGCATCGACGCTGCGAACGGCGCGATCGTGATCACCACGAAGCGTGGCAAGCCGGGGACCGGCGGCTTCGAGTACAGCAACAGCATCAGAGTCGATTTACCCGGCCGCACCCCGGAAGTCCAGGACGTATACGGCCGGAGCACTCAAGGCAGCGCCACCTGGCTCTATTGGGGCACGCCGTACGCCGACAGCGTTCAGAAGTACGACAATGTCTCCGGTTTCTTTCAGAACGCAGTGACGCAAAGGCATAACCTGGCATTCAGCGGCGCGTCCGCCGACTCGAAGATCCTGTATCGGTTGTCCGGCAGTTCTTCCCAGGTGCAAGGCGTGGTTCCGAACTCGAAGTGGGACAAGGTCAACATCTCCGCTTCGACCAATGCAATGGCGACGAATTGGCTGAAGGCGGACGTAGTGCTTCAATACAGCACCGACTTCAACAATCAGCCCTTCAAGGGCGCGAGCGGCCCGCTGCTCGGTTTGCTCGCCTGGCCGATTGACGACAATGCCCGGGACTGGATCACCGAAGACGGCCGCCGCAGGCGGGTCACGACGCTATCCGCAGCAGCCGAAGTAGACAATCCGTACTTCAGTGTGAACCGGAATTACGTCGAGTCCCGCACCAACCGGATCAATGTCAATTTCGGCTTGACGCTCCTGCCGGTTTCGTGGGGCAACCTCAAATCGAACATCGGTGTCGACAACTACTCCACGAGCATTCGCGTCGTGCGCGATCCGGAGAGCTCCTTCGGTTTCTCCAACAACGGAATTCTCGACGAGTCGGACGGTATCACGCGCAACATAAACGTTCAGAACCTGCTGAACTTCAACCGGTACCAGGTCACGGGAGACATTGGCATCAATGCGATGGTCGGCAATGCGATCAGCGACGAGAAGTCGGATACCAACGGTGCCACCGGCAGGTTCTTCATGGATCCGACGTTCCTGTCCCTGAACAACACGCGCGACCGGAGCGCGGTGAACCTCATTTCGCAGCGTCGCCGCGTGAGCGCGTTCGGACAGGCACAGGCCGATTACAGGGACTACTTTTTCCTGACCGTAACGGGACGCAACGACTGGACGTCCACAATTCCCAAGGAGAGGAACTCGTTCTTCTATCCGAGCGTCCAAAGCAGTTTCGTCTTCACGGATGCTTTCCCGGCGCTGCGTGCGCACATGATCGGAAAGTTGCGCGCCGCCTGGGCACAGGTCGGTAAGGACGCCAGGCCTTATTCGTACGCGCCGTCGCTCGAGAGCAAGGCGACGTCCTACCGCGGGTACGGTTACGGCTTCACGGGTCCCAACCCGAACCTCAAGCCGGAGTTCGCCGTTTCCAAGGAAGTCGGCGCCGAGCTTGGCTTCTTCGATGGACGACTTGCCATTGATGCGACCGTGTACCGGAAAGAGACGCGCGATCAGATCGTGAACAACGTGCGCGCCAGTTACGGCTCCGGTTTCATCCTGATCAACTTGAACGGCGCCACTACGCGCAACCAGGGACTCGAGCTGATGCTGCGGGGGATCCCGATCGAGCGGCGTAATCTCTCCTGGGATGCCCAGGTCAACTTCACGAAGGCCTCGGGCAAAGTGTTGAGCATGCCCGAGAACCTGCCCGAGTATTACAGCTCAGACACCTGGATCGTCGGCAACACCCGCAACGGCGTGACCACCGGATCGTCGACCACGGGCATCTTTGGTCTGTGGTATCAACGCAATAAGAATGGTGACGTTCTGATCGAGCCGAGTACCGGCCTGCCGCTCGGGCAAAGCAACTTCACCGCCGGCCCCTACGACCGGCAGCCGGACTTCCTCATTGGCCTTTCGAACACGGTCAGGTACAAGCGGCTCACGCTCTCCGCGCTGCTGGATATTCGGAAGGGCGGTGACGTCCTGAACGGTACCGAGTGGTGGCTCACGCAGCGCGGCCTGAGCACACGAACGCTCGACCGCTGGGAGCCCCGTGTCGTAAAGGGTGTGCTGCGCGATGGTCTGGAGAACACCGACAACCCGACCAGGAACTCGATCGTTGTCGTGCCGGCGCTCAACAACAACTACTACCTCGCGATGAGCCCGGAGCTGTTCATCGAGAAGGACATCAACTGGCTGCGGCTGCGTGATGTCACGCTCAGCTACCAGTTGCCGAGCGGGATCGCGGGTACGCGTAGCGCAAGCGTTTTCGTGACGGGCACCGAGCTCTTCCTGATCACCAACTACTCGGGTGCGGATCCGATCACGAACGGCACTACGGCCGCCACGGGCGGGTCCGGTGGTATTGGCATCGACTGGGGCAACTTTTCCATGCCGGTCGGCATCAACTTCGGCGTGAGAGTAGGATTCTAAAAATGAAATCGATGAATCGAGCAACCGCGCTTCTGGTGGCCAGTCTCACGCTCGGGACCAGTGCCTGTGACAACTTTCTGGACGTAAACGACAATCCGAACGCACCGGATCGCACCTCGCCGAACAACTACCTCGCGCCGATGATGCATTGGCTGGCTCAATCGGAGCAGTGGGATGGGCGCTTCGTGGGCCGCTATACGCAGATGTGGCATATTCCGCCTGCGACCTTGACGGGTACACCCGATAATTGGGCCCGTCACGGATACGATGCGACTTCCGACAACGGAGCGCAGATCTACCGCGACGTTTACTGGAGCCTGGGCATTAACCTGAGTGACATGATCAGGCAGGCGGAGTCGGAGGAGCGCTGGGACCTGGCCGGTATCGGGTACGTGCTGCGCGGTTGGGGCTGGCTCAAGCTGACGAATCTCCATGGTGACGTCATCATCAAGGAGGCGTTCACACCAGACCAGTTCAGGTTTCCATTCGACACCCAGGAGTACGCGTACCAGGAGGTCATTCGCCTGCTGGACCAGGGTATCGAGTTGCTGGCGCGGACGGACGGCAACATCAGCCCGTCGTACGTGGCGGTCGGTGACAAGATGTTCGACGGCGACGCCAGCCGCTGGACCAGGTTTGCCTGGGGTCTGAAGGCCATGGCATTGAACCATTTCTCCAACAAGAGCACGTACGACGCGAATGCGGTGATTGCGGCCGTCGACAAGTCCTTTGTCAGTCCGGCGGAAGAAGCTCTTTTCCCGTTCGCCAATACGTCGCCTACACCAGCGGACGATCGCAACTTCTGGAGCATTGAGCGCGGCAACATCGCCAGCTATCGCCAGACGGAGTTCATCGTTGGGCTGATGGACGGCAGCCAGTTTACGGGTGCGGTTGATCCGCGCATGAGCAGGATGCTGGCGCAGGATTCTACCGGCGCATTCCGCGGGATGAACATCAACCGGGGTTACGGCTCGGTCATCCGCGAGCGTCCCTGGAACCTGTGGGGCTACTACGGCGCCGGCCTGCAGCCGGCGGGCACTCCGGGTCGGTACCTGTTCGATTACCGTCCCCAATACCCGGTCATGACGTACGCACAATTGCAGTTCATCAAGGCGGAGGCGGCGCTGAAGAAGGGCGATCAGGCGATCGCACGGGATGCGTATTTGAAGGGCGTCGCGGCTCACATCGATTTCGTGAATGCACGCAATGCTGAAATCAGCAGGCCAGGTCTGACCCAGATCTCCGCAGGTGAAAAGGCGGCGTTCCTCGCCAACCCGGCCATCGCTCCCGGCACGATCACACTCTCCCATATCATGGGTCAGAAGTTCATCGCACAGTGGGGGTGGGCGTTCGTGGAGGCGTGGATGGACCAGCGCCGTTACCACTACACGGACATGGATCCGCTCGCCGGCACACAGGTATTCCGCGGTTTCGCGTTGCCGACCAACTGGCATCCGGACAACGGTGGCGACCCCGCGCAGCGAATCCGGCCGAGGTACAACTCCGACTATGTGTGGAACCGCGAAGAGTTAGCCAAGATCGGCGGGCTGACCCTCGACTACCACACGAAGCCCCTGTGGATAACGGAGCGGTGATGATCATGAGAACCTCACGATCCATTCTGATGCTTCTCCTGACGGTGGCCATGTTGCCGGCCTGCGACAAGACCGCAGTGGGGGTGATTGATGACCCCGCGGCGGGCAACGGAGCCAACGTCAAGTTCTTCAACTTCTCGGTCGGCTCACCGCAGGTGAACTTCTATGTCAATGACAAGAAGGTCACCGGAATCAGCACGACAGGCTGCGCCGTCCTGGATGATGACAATCGGGAACAGTGCCTGAGCAGCGGCCTCGAATCAGCCAGCGGAGTCGCCTATGGCAGCGCCGGCAACGGCGCGAACGCCTGGTATTCCGACGTTGCGCCGGGGCAGGCGACGATCAGCGGCAAGATCGCCGCGACCACGGACAAGAACCTGGCGATTGCAAACCTCCAGACGAACGTGGAAACCGGAAAGTTCTATTCGTACTACCTGAGCGGCATCTACAACACCACGGCAAAAACCAGCGACGCATTCATTGTCGAAGACGTGATGCCGCCTGAGGATTTCACGGTTGCGTATGTTCGGTTCGTCAATGGGTCGTCCACGACGCAGCCGATGACGCTGTACGTGAAGAACCGCACTACGTTGGAGGAAGTAGCTGTCGGTGGTCTGGTCAATTACAAATCTGGTGGCGCTTTCACAGCTGTGCCTGTGGGCGTCAGCTATGATCTGTCCACGCGCACATCGGGATCGAGCACGAACGTATTCAGCCGTTTGCAGGTCACGTTCTCGGCTGGGCGTGCGTACACGATCACAGCTCGCGGCAATACGGCCACGGCCTCGACCATGCTGCTCGACAACACGGCAAACCGCTAGCAGCGAAGATCAGCACCTGAGCATCGACCCAATCTATCGCACGCAGGCGTGACTCCGCGTCGGCATCCGGACGCTTGCCATCGTAGTGTGCCGCAGTCTCGATCGCGCGCTCCATTGCACGCGGTGATCGATCCGGGGTGAGGCTCGAGAACAGGCATCGGTTTGCTCCGGCGTTCGGCCGCGCGGCAGATGAGCGAGCAGCCAGGTTCGGCAACGCTGCCAGCACCCGCTCGCCAAGCTCATCGGCGGACACCAGCACGCGCTTAGCGTGCTCCACCGCGGCGCTGACGAGTCGATGGAACCGCAGGTCCTTCTTGACCGCGTATTCGAGGGCACTGCCGTGTGGCATGACCACATACGGCACACCAGTCTCCGCACTGACTCGCTGCGCAACCACTGACATGAGCACGAGGTGATTCGCCTGCATCACTGTAATGGCATGGGCGCGGACAACCTGGCGCACGACATCGACGTTGCGGTCCAGGTATTCAGCGATCTCCTCGTCCGGAAGATCGACCATAGGCACGACGCGCGAGAATCGCCCAGCTTCGGCTTGTGCAGGATGCAGGCGCCAGGGTATGGGACCGGCCGGGTGAAGAGGGTCTCGCAGGAGCCGTCAGTGTGATAGAGGTGCGCTTCGGAAATGAAATCGTAGGTCTTGGGCCTGGACTCCTGACACACGAGGTGAACCGTGTGCCCGGTACGACACAAGGCCTGCAACACCGACCGCGCACACAGGTTGCTTCCTGATCCGTCGAGCAAGTAGCCATGCAGCAAATAAATCATCCAGCTCCTCGACTAACCCGACACGTTTGGCCGCGCCATGTGGAGGAATCGTGCCGCCGGGTGTTTCGACGTGGTTGCAATCGCGCGCGTGTCCGTGAGGACTGTGCGGAAACGGCGGGGCAGCGGGTGGCCTTTTGCGGAAGCTCCCGCGACTGGACTCAAACCAGTGACAGGCGGATTAACAATTCGGACCCTGGCGTGAAAGGTCTAATTCCAGCGGATCGCGGTGAGCGGATCCAGGCGGGCTGCACGCAGCGCGGGTAAAAGTGCGGCCAGCAATGCGACGATCAGCAGGGCAACGGCAACACCCACGAATGTGACGGGATCAGCGGGCTGCACATCATAGAGCAAGCCGATCAGGACACGGCTGAGTGCCAGGGCAGCGACAATGCCTGCCACGATTCCGATGAGCGCGACGCGCGCGCCTTGCGCGAGCACCAGACCAAGCAGCTGATTCGATGATGCACCCACGGCCAGCCGGATGCCCAATTCCGGTGTACGCTGCGCGACTGCGTAGGACAACACACCGTACATACCAAAGAGCGCGAGCAGGAGTGCAACGGCAGCAAAGACACCCACGACGTTGCCCTGCAGGCGCTCGCGCCAGAAGGCGCGCTCGACCACCTGCGTCTGCGTTTGCAGCCGATCCGCGACCAGCGTCGGATCGAGCTCGCGCATGAGTGCGCGAATGGCCGGAGCCAGCGAACCGGCATCGGACAAGCGAGTGCGCAGCACGAACGTTTCCGAGGGGAACGTCATTGCGCGCAAAACGTAGATAGCCGGCATGAGCTCGGCGGGCGGCCGCTCGTGCCGGAAATCCTTGACCACACCAACTATCCGAATGGGTGGCGCCGTCGAGCCCTTCCCGAAATCAGGGATGACCCGGCGACCGACAGCGTCAGCACCCGCGAAATAGCGAGAGGCAAAGGTCTGGTTCACGATGGCCGCGTCTTCCGCCGGGCTGCGGTCGGTGAGTGCGACGTCGCGGCCGCGCACGATCGGGATGTGGAGCGCCTGCATGTAACCCGGTGCGATGGCATGAACCATCGTGAACTGCCCGGCTGCCGCCGAAGGGCTCTGGTCCTCGGTGCGGAAATTCCACTTGCCACCAATCGTTCCGTCGAGTGGAACTGGTCCAACCGCCGAGCTCACGGATTCTACGCCCGGAAGCGCTCTCAGTTTATCCTGCAACATGCCGTAGAAGGCAGCCTGCCGCTCATCCGTCGCGTACTTCTGAGAGGGAAGTCGCACTCGTACCGAGACGACTCCGCCGGCATCGAAACCAAGACTCTGCTGCAAGCGCGCATGACTACGCATAAGCAACACCGCGCCCACCATGAGTACGACTGAAACCGCGATCTCCACACCCACGAGCAGGTCACGCGCACGAGTGCGCTCGAGCAAGCCGCCCAGAGAGCTCTGTGTGCGTGCGGTACTATTCAAGGCTATGACGGAGCGTGTACGTCCGGCCCGCAGACCTGGAACGATACCAAATGCGCTGGCGGCTACCAGTGTGATCACGAGAGTGACGGCGAGCTCAGGTGTTCGAATGGAAAGGTCGATGTAAGAAGGCACACCATCCGGAAACGCCAACGTGAGCAGCTTCACGCCCAGTGCAGCCACCACAAGTCCCGCGATCCCGCCGAGCATGGACAAAGCGAGGCATTCGACCAGAACGTGTGCGACCAGCCGGCTTCGGCCGGCGCCAAGGGCCGCGCGCACTGCCAACTCACGACCACGGGCTGCGCCCCGTGCCAGCATTAAAGCGGCCACGTTGCCACACGCGATCAACAAGACCATCAGTGTGGCGACCTGGAAGATGAGAATCGGGCGCCGCAGCGGACCAACCAGATGATCGCGCAACGTTACCGCGTCGAAGATCCATTTGTTGTACGCGTTCGACCTGGCCGTGAGCTCGCGCATCAAGCCCGCAACCTCAGCCTGCGCCTGCGCTAGCGTGTTACCTGGACCGAGCTTTCCAATGACACCCGAGTAGTAGAGGACGTCAGGCGGCAGCTGGGGCGGCACCAGCGGAATCCAGACACTTGCACCTTCAGGAAAGCTGAAACCGCGAGGCATGATGCCCACGACCCGGAACGACCTGCCGAACACTGAAATCGTGCGCCCCACCAAACCAGCATCGCCACCGTAGCGACGTTGCCAAAGATCGTGCCCCAGCAAAACTACATCGCTCGAACCCTTGTGCTCCTCGCTCGACTCCAACCAGCGACCGTGCAGAGGACGCGTACCAAGCAACGGAAAGAGGTTGGCCGCAACCAGCGCACCCGTGATGCGCTCCGGCAGGTCCTCGGGGCCCGTGAGGTCGAAAACCTCCTTGCGCCACGTACCGACAGTCGAGAGCGTGCGCGCGCGCCGCCACGTGGTAATCACCTCTTCCGTGATTTCCACTTGAGCGCCCATGCCGGGATTGCGCGCGCGCAGCACCACCAGGCCATCTGCGTTCGGGTAGGGCAGAGGTCGAAGCAGGATGCCATGCAGCGCGCTAAAGATTGTCGTGGTGGCTCCCGTGCCCACAGCGATGCAGAGCACCGCGGCCACGGTAAAGCGAGGAGTCCGCCGCAACGTGCGCAGCGCGAGCGCCAGATCCTGCAGCAGCCGCTCGAGCCAGGCCCAGCTCCACTTGGCGCGCGTGACCTCTTTTATCACGGTCACATTACCAAACTCCCGCCTCGCCGCTGCTGCCGCCTGCTCTGGTGATTCACCCCGCGCGATGCGGTCGGCGATGGCCATGCGAAAGTGCGCCTCCAGCTCTTCGTCCAGCTCCTGTTCCCGCCGACGCCACCACTTCATACACCGACCTCTTCCGCCGGTGGATTGAGAATCCCGCCAATCGCCGCCGATAGTTCTTCCCAGCGTGAACGCTCGACCGCCAATTGCTTCCGGCCTGCTGCGGTCAGCCGGTAAACCTTGGTGCGCTGGTTGTTCTCCGAACGCTTCCACTCAAAGGCGAGCCAGCCTTGTCGCTCCAGACGATGCAACGCCGGATACAACGAACCCGTGTCCACCTGTAATCGCTCGCCCGAGTTCGTGCGGATCATTTGCGTGATGCCGTAGCCATGCATCGGCCCCCAGCGCAGTGTCTGCAGTATCAGCAGATCGAGCGTGCCCTGCAGGAGCTCAATACGGTTTTGGTAGGGTGTCCCTTTCGGCATGTAGACAACCTACACCCATGGCTGTAGCATGTCTACACCTCCTCCGCTCGACCCAACGACGGCACTCAATGAGCGCGATTGTCCGCGCATTCGCGCGCTACCCGGCGTCGAGGCTGCGGGAACGATCGATGACCTGCCCCTGAAAGATGGATCCTCACAGACTCTCAATCTCGAGGGATACGCGCCTCAGCGCGACCCGGTGGCGGTGCAGGTTCGGCAGATTACACCCGGCTACCTCCGTGCCATGGGGATTCAGGTGCTCCGTGGACGCGACATCGTCGAGCGCGACGCGGACGTACTGCTGGTGAGCGCGCAGGCCGCTAAGCTGTATTGGGGAGCAGACGATCCGATCGGACGCCGTGCAACCCTGCCAGCCGTGTCGAAAACGGTCCTTCGGCACGTGGTCGGAATTGTGGGCGACGTCAAGCAGCAGAATCTCATTGAGGCCACCACTCCCACGGTGTACTTCTACACACGCCAGCCGTATGGCAGGGCAACGTTTGTCATCCGGACATCGGTGCCACCGGCCACGCTCGCTCAGCCTTCCGTTGCGGCGATCCGCGCCATCGATCCCGAGCAGCCGGTCGGAGATATACGGACGATGGTGCAGGTGCTTAACGGGAGACTGAGCTCGCAGCGGTTCGGCGCGCTGCTACTGGGAGTCTTTGCAGGCGTCGCGCTGCTCCTTGCCGCGGTCGGAATCTACAGCGTGCTCTCGTACATCGTGCGCGGACGCAGCCGCGAGATCGGGATCAGAACTGCACTTGGCGCGCAGAGAGCCGACGTCCTTCGGCTGGTCATCGTCGAGGGCATGTCGCCCGCGCTCGTCGGGATCGCGGTCGGAACGATCGCAGCGCTCGCGTCGGCGAAGGTCATGGAAACGATCGTCTTTGGTGTGAGCGCATCAGATCCGCTGACACTTGCCGCCGTAGGGGCCACGCTGGCGTTTGTCGCGTTACTGGCCAGTCTGGTGCCCGCGTATCGCGCGTTACGATTCGACCCCGTGACGATCTTTCTCTCACGGTAGGCGGCGAAGCCTAACCAATATTTGAGGTAGGCAACGCGGCCGTACTTTCGCGCCGCTTGTGTGCTCGCTACATTGCCAAATCACGGCCACGGGGCCGAGATTCACTCGAACAGACCGACTGATGCCACTCTGCACCTGTTGCTGCCGTTGTTCCGCGATCTGCGCGTGTCCCACTGCGGGCGTGCGCGGGAGCACGGCTGCAAGCAGAGTCTGGGCATGACCTGAACTAAGCAGCAGCCGCTGGCTACCGAGCCCGCCCTCAAATGAGGTCGGGCTTTTTTGTTTTTGCACCAGACGGAGGTCAAATGAAAAGTCCGTATTTCATCGGAGTATTCGCGGCGCTGTCGCTTGCTGGCGTACGCGGGTCGCTCGCACAGGCGCCCACGCCCGTGACTTGGTCCGTGCGCGCGGAGGACATGCTGGCCATGAGGCCCGGAGCAGAAGCGCGCGTGACCCTCGTCGCTGCGATCGCGCCGGGCTGGCACATCTACTCGCTCAGCCAGAAACCCGGCGGCCCCATCGCCATGAGCATCGCCGTTCCGCACGGCCAGCCATTCACGCTGGCGGGCTCCGTCGCGGGGCCGAAACCGGAAATCACCACGCAGAGCACATTCGACGTACCGGTCGAGTGGTACTCGGACTCGGCCCGGTTCACTGTGCCGCTCAAACTCACAACGAGCGCGTCAGGCACGACACTCGAGGGACGCATCGTCACGCGATTCCAGGTGTGCAGCGAAACCGTCTGCTTGCCGCCCCGCAGCATCACACTACCCGTGCGTCTGCAGCAGCGACGGGAGGCCGGGCGATGACGAACATTCGCGTTCGCTCCAGCATCCCAGTGATTGCGACTTTGCTCGCGCTAGTCGCTGCGCGGCCAGTTGAGTCGCAGTCGATCATCGGTAAATGGCAGGCGCGCATCGTCATGGACTCTATGACGCTGACGTTCCCCATCGAAATCAGCGGCGACAGCGCGCGACCGGTAGTGAGCTTTTTCAACGGCGGGGAGCGCGTGAGCTCGACGGATGCGCTGTGGGAGGGTGATTCGCTCATTACGAGCTTCGATCACCTCGCGAGCCAGTTGCGTGTGAGCTTGATCGGCGGCGTGCTACGCGGAACCTACGGCAACACACGGCGCGCGGCGCGTCGGACCATCGAGGCGAGGCCGGAACCCAACGCCAAAGCATCAGTGAGCAATGCGCCTGTCATCGACGGCGTCTGGTACCTGCCTCACAACTCACCGAAAGGCGAGAGGGCGTGGCGTTTCGTGGTGAAGCAGAACGGAAGCGAGGCCACAGCGACGATACTGCGCGTGGATGGCGACGCGGGTGCACATGTCGGCGAGTTTGCGAATGGCAGATTTCTCCTGAATCATTTCGATGGCTCGCGCGCATCGCAGATCGAGGTCGTGCCATCGGGCGACAGCGTTCTGGTGTATCAGCGGAGTGGCCGGAGCACGCGCAAGCTCACAGGCTTTCGGCCGGAGACTGCGCGCGCGCGTGGCCTGCCGGAGCCCGCCGACTTCTCCGCGCACACGGGCGTAAAAGAGCCGGAGGAGCCGTTCCAGTTCTCATTCCCGGATCTGAACGGCAACGTCGTTTCGAACACGGACCATCGTTTCGCACGAAAAGTCGTGCTGGTCAACATCGGCGGCAGCTGGTGCCCGAACTGCCACGACGAAGCGCCCTTCCTGGTCGAGCTGGACCGGAAGTATCGCGCGCAGGGGCTCGAAATCGTGCTGCTCGACTTCGAGGAAGCAGAAGAGCTCGCGAAGCCTGCGCGGCTGCCCGCGTTCATCAAGCGCTACGGCATCGAGTACACCGTGCTGCTCGCGGGTCAAACCGATGAGCTAAACTCGAAAATTCCACAAGCGACCAACCTGAACTCGTGGCCGACCACCTTTTTCCTGGGGCGAGACGGAACCGTGCGCGCGGTTCATGCGGGCTTCGCCGCGAAAGCAAGCGGCTCCTTTCACGAGCAGCTTCGCAAGGAGTACATCGCGACAATCGAGCGGCTGCTCGCGGAGAAATAGGACAGCGTGCGCGGGAGTGGCCACCGCGTTTTGGACCGCTCCTGCCCGCTCACGAGGTGCCTGCGGCTTCGTACATCTGCCGAATTTCGGCTTCACCTTCCCACTCGGGCCAATGCTTCAGGTGCAGGTCCATGAATCGTTTGGTCCATTCGAGTGCCTCCTGTTTGGAGGCCACGTTGTAGATCGCGAAGCCACCAATCAACTCCTTGGTTTCGGTAAATGGTCCGTCCGTTATGATCAGCTTCCGGTCGGCAATTCGTACCCGGGCCCCCATTGCACTGGGCAGGAGCCCGCCCGTGTCGACCTGCACTCCGGCTTTGGTTGCATCGACACCAAGCTGATCAATGGCTGCAAAGAGCTCCTGCGGGGGCATTCCCTGATTCTCACTCGCTTTTACCACTACCATGTATTTCATAATCCAGATTCCCAGGTTCGTTTTGGTTTGTGGTCAGTCACGGGGCGTGGTCGGTGCAACCAGTGCGCGCAGCCGTGCGTCACGCAGGTACAATCCAATCCAGATCAGTGCAGCGATGTAGGTCGGGAAGAGTATGTGCGAAAACAGAGGATTGCCCACCCGCACGTGCGTCGCAATCGCGCCGCCGAAGTAGCCGGTCAGCAGCACCGCGCCAAGTACGGACGTCCGCGGAATCAGGTAGATGGCAATGCAGACCAGCTCGATCGTACCGATGACTACCGCGCTATCGATCGGGTAGCCGAGCTGTGTCATGGACTCCGTCACCGCGGGGATCCCGCTGAACTTGACAATGCTGTCGAACAGCAGGAACAGAATCGCGATTCCCGTGAGGATCAGGCCAGTCACGCGCTGGCGTGATGAACTGCGGCCCTGCGCTCGGGCCGGCGCACGCACGCGCGTGGTGGTCGTAACCAGGACTTCATGGGCCTGGGCAGCCGTGGACATAGAGTTCTCCTTTGGTTCGGGTAAGGCCGGGTTGTTCCAGGCTCTACCGGTACGTCGACCGAGCCCAGCCGGAATCGACATAAATGGGCGCGACGACGTCTGGTCGGCCCGACCGCCTCGATTAGCTGGATTTTTGAGCCCACGACCTGCCGGTCCCAGGCTGGAACCTTAGACCGGTTGAGTGCCAGCGCAGCGACAATCCCGGCCACGATTCCGATCAGAGCAACGCGCGCGCAGGCGTAAGAACGCTGAGCGGTAAAAACGAAAGGCCACCAGAGCGATTGCTCGGTGGCCGTCTTCGTATTCTCCCGGGAGAAACGCAGCTCCCGCGACTGGACTCGAACCAGTGACAAGCGGATTAGCAGCTCGCTGAGAATCCTTCCGCGCAGTGCTCCTGACTTCCTTTGAGCGCCTTCTTACCGTGAGAACTCATCGGCTGAGTTGCGGACTGTTTCGCTGCGTGCGTGGGAAGTCCGACCCATCGCTCAGTTGGGTTCGCAACGAGATCACACACTGACTCCGATGGTGGCTGCTTCCAGCTATGCGAGTCAGGATGTGGGGTTGCCTTCCGAAAGCGTTGCCGATTCAATCCTCTCGCAACGCCACGATGGGATCCACGTTCGCCGCCCAACGCGCAGGCCGCCACGCCGCAATCAATGCCGCAATGGAGAGGAATGTTATCGCCGCTGCCGCAGCGGGCAGGTCGATCGCCGGGGACTCATAAAGCATGCTGCGCAGCAGCCGTCCCGCCGCTAATGCGCAGGCCAGCCCGGGCACAAGGGCGAATCCCACCAATCCCATCGCGTCGCGAAGGACCACACCTACCGTGCGAGCCGGGCTCGCCCCGAGCGCGATTCGGAGCGCGATCTCACGCGTGCGCCGAGCGACCGCCTGCGCCAGAACTCCGTACAGGCCGACAGCGCTGACAATCAGGCACAACACTCCGAACACGGAGGAGATCTCACTGGTGCGGCGCGCACCGGCGAGAGACCGATCCTTTTCGGTTGCCAGCGTTCGCAGGTTGTACGGTGCGAGCGCCGGATCGAGCGATCTTGCTGCGTCCTGAATGGCCACGGCGTACCCGCCCGCGTCGCGGTTCGTGCGCGCGACGAGCGTGAGGACCGCCTGGTACCTCTGCAGATATGGGAGATATATCATGGACCTGGGCTGTTCGGCGGGTGTCCTGGCACGATGGTCCTTCACCAGACCGATGATCTGAAGGTCCGCCTCGCCCGCGTACGAGAGCATCTTGCCGACGGGATCCTGCCCCGGCCAGAAACGACGCGCCAGCGTCTCGTTGACGACGGCGACTCCGGGCGCCCCCGCACGATCAGTGGCCAGGAACTCTCGTCCGCGAAGCAATCGCACGCCCATCGTTGCGAAATAGTCCGGTCCCACCCAGTTCTGGGCGACGTTCAGGTCCTGGCCGGTCGCCGGTGTATAGCCGGGAACTCCCAGCGTGCGTGAATCGCTTCGACCCTCGAATGGCACGAGGTGAGTCAGGCTTACACTCGCGATGCCGGGCAGTTTAGCCACGCGTTCCCGGATCGCCTCGTAGAACAAAACTCCGTTCGTCTGAGAGTATCCAGAGGCGCTGGCGTCAAACGTCGCCAACACGACGTTGCGGTCGTCGATGCCCGTGTCCACCGCGGCGAGGCGCGCACCGCTGCGAAGGCATAGGCTCGCAACGACAAGCGCAACCAGACACAGCGCGAGTTGGGCGACGACCAGCCCGTGTTGGGGCGACACCTGACGCCAACCCGACGTCGATGCATCACGATTCTTCAATGAACCGAGCGAGCCGCCGCGCGCGATTTGAAGCGCGGGCACAAGCCCGACGATCGCCGTCGTGATCAGCATCAGGAGCCACATGAAGGCGAACGTGCGAATATCGATCTCCGAAGCGGTCGGGGCATTCGGGACCATACTTCCCAATACGTGTGCCAATCCTCTCGCCCAGACCAAACTGAGTGCTCCCCCGAGCAGTGTGATGAGCGAGGCCTCGACCAGCGAATGTCGGATGAGGCGCCAGCGACTGGCGCCAAGCGCAAGCCGCGTGGCGAACTCGCGCTTACGTCCTGCGACTCGAGCCAGGAAGAGGCCCGATACGTTGGCGCACACGATGAGCAGCAGGACGACTGCTGCTGCTGAGAAGAGCCTGGCGGATGACTCAAACGCTTGCACAGACTCGCCCCTTCCCCGGGGCCCAGGCACGAGAGTCAGCGTGCGTGTCGTGCCGCTGCGAAAGCTCGCCAATGCAGTTGCGGCTGCACTCGCCTGTTCCGCAGTCATGTCCATCGGCAGCCGCCCAGTGATCGCCAGCCACGCATGATTGGCATCGGTTAACGGACTCGCCGTCCATGAGGGACGCACCTGGCCCAGCATGCTTACCGGCACGAACAAGGAAGGAAACACTCCTCGCACGATTCCGGAGAAATTTCTGGGAGCGACGCCGATCATCGTGAAGACATGGCCGTTCAGTCGCAGTGTCCGGCCGACCACCTCTGGATCGCCGGAGAAGAGGCGCTGCCAGGCCGCGTAGGTCAGTACCGCAACTGGATGGGCACCAGGCGCGTTGTCCGCGTCCGCATCGAACGCCCGCCCCAGAATCGGGCTGACGCCGAGCGCCGCAAAGAAATTTGCGGATACGAGCGCTACCTGAGCACGTTCGGCCCCAGTTCCAGCATCCAGCGCGACGGTAGCCTGTGGGTCGAACGCCACGAGGTCTGCGAAGACGTGATCGAATCGACGGTAGTCCAGGTACTCCGGATAGCTGAACGCCACCCTCACCTGCCCGTCCTGTGACCGTTCGCCGAGATTGAAGACTCGTCCAGGCTCGCGAACCGGAAGCGGTTGCATGAACGTCTGATCGACCCAGGCGAAGAGCGCGGTCGCCGAGCCGAGGCCCAATGCCAGGGTCAGGATGGCCGTCATCGCGAAGCCCGGCTGTCTTCTGAACAGGCGTGCCGCATGGAGCAGGTCCCGCCCAATGTCACTCATCGAATGACCGGCAGGTTTCATGGATTGTCGGTAACATCAGCATGATCGTCCTTTAACGGAGGGATCGGAAATCCAGACCGTGCCCGCCTCGATGTCGGCGCCCGACTCCGGCAGTCAGCGGCTACGACTTCGAGCCCCGGTTCAACGACGGCATAAACGAGGGCGGCCACATCGAACGCTTCATCCGCGCAGGGCGTGTCCTCCGCGGCCGTGTTTCGATCAGACACACCAGAGAGGTCGACGGTTTCACGGTGACCGCGACAAAAGGCAGCGGTCGGCGGGCGGAACGCGTCGTTCGAAAAGCATCGGCCGGGTCCTGCTGGCTCACGGCGTCACGTGGTCCGAATTCGGACGGGAGATCGACCGGCTGCTGAAGGCACGCGGGGAAGGCATCGAAGTAGGCGAGAGGCACGACACGCATCGGACATGATAAAGGGCCACCGGAGCGAGCTTGCTCGGTGGCCCAAATCGTTGTCTCTCGAGGGAGAGTAAGCTCCCGCGGTGGGACTTGAACCTACGACACGCGGATTAACAGCTCGCTGAGGTGTTTTCTTCCCAGTGGTCCTGAGTAACGCTGCGGCGCAGTTTTTCGAGGGAAGCTGTTCGTCTGCGTTGTATTGAGGCCAGCTACTCGCGCGGCGTGTGTCACACCACCGGCACACAAACTAAGCGCTTCCCTCGCCCGCTAGGGGTGGCTTATCGCGCATAAGCCTAGCCTCGGACCACCGTGCACGCCCAACCGCTCGGAAGAGCGAAGAGTCGGGTACTTCGCCCGCCGCTAGTTGAATATCGATCATCGATTGCACAACGAACCGTGCTGCTTCAGAACGCATCGGCGCAGGAAGTCGCCTAAATACGCTCAGCAGCATTCGCTCGCTGTCATTCCGAGTCCCGGGAATGTCGGACTCCTTCAGCGGGGGCAGATGGGGCCTCGGATCGTGGACGGAAACGGAAAGGACGTAATCAATTACAGCAGAGACCGCAGCCGACATGGCTCTGCCCTGCAGTTTGGACGAAACTTGGCGGTAGTGGTAGACGATCAAACGCTCCATCGGTTCTAATGGGCTACTCGAAACTGGCTCCGGGTTGCCGAGAATTTCCAGCTGAGATTCGCGAAACAAATCTGCTATGCTGACTTGAAGAACCCGCGCTAGACGGCGCTTTGTACGAAGTCGCGGCCCAACGGCTTCCTCGCCGGGCTTCCGTTCCTTCATCAATCGATAAAGGGTACTCGACGCGATCCCGGCCGCCGCAGCCACCGCGCCGGGCTCAAGGTCCAGTTCTCTTAATCTGGATAGAATCCGCCACCCTAGCTGAGAAATCTTTTTCGGGAGTCGTCTGCCCATACCTACCTCATGAATACTTGCATTGCTACTATAATGCATATAATATTGTGGTGCCATAGGATGCGCCGGTTGGCGTCCGCCTTGCACTTAGGTAGAACAGCTCAAGTTGCGGGAGGCCGAGCCTGAGCCCTAGAATCCTGTTTTTAGAAGGCCAGCTATGATCACCGCGAAGGACCCAGTCACGCCCCAGGAATCCGAAAGAGCGTTTTTAGCTTTCCTCGCCGCTTTGTACATTCGGGGCATCGAAGAACTCGATGACAGCGGAGATGTGCTCCACGGGAGCTTTGACCACGCGCTTGGCGTTTTGAAGGGCGACGAGCAGTTGAGCAAAGCCTTCGCTCGTTACCGCATGGGTGGGTTCTCTGGGAGAATCGACGCCCTCGACCAAGCTCTCATACGCGCTGAGCAGTTTGGCTGGGTCCAATTCCCAAACCCCAGCTACCAGCGCATGGCCATTGCGATGTCACCCGCGGATGCCGAGAGTATCCTAAGCAGTTTCGGTAAACAACGCGCGACGATCGAATCTGCCGCCACAGCGTTTGAGGAACACTTCCACGCGTCGTGGTAACTGACTGAACTCCAAACCTGCGATTGAATGAACCCTGGGCGCTGGCGCTCGGGGTTTGTCATAGGGGGTTTTGTTGGCGGAATATCCTGCCGTAACGAAGGTGCGGAGCAAGCCCCCGCTCCAAATTCTTTCGGAACCACTCGACATGTGGCTGGCATCGGTTGTTGATCCGTATTTGGCCAAAACGCCGAGTCCTTCAACAACCAATGCAACCAAAGAAATCCATGATCCAGTAGTTGGTAGGATTTCACTCAGCAAGTACGAAGTATTCATTCTAGACAGCCCACTTCTTCAAAGACTCCGCTACATACGCCAACTTGGCGTCGCGCATTTCCTCTTTCCCACGACCGGCTATTCCCGATTCGAGCATACGATCGGTGCACGCGGCAGGGCAGTGGAGATGCTCGAAGCATTGAGAAGTAGAAACAAACCTGAGACTCCTCCAGTTTCCCGGACCGATCACTCCTATGAGGCAGCGCTCAAGTTGGGCGCGCTTTTTCACGACGTCGGCCACTGCGCATTCAGTCACGTCTCTGAGAAGTTCTATGGTCCACAGTCCGATATCCAAAACGCAATAACATTCCTCAACGAGTTCATGATGATAGACGGTGAAATCTCGCCATCCGAACTCATCTCGATCCTTATTGTTACGTCACCGGTCGTAAGGAAGTTACTAGACGCATCGCGTATTCCCATCAATCATTCCGATCTCGAGGGCGACAAGCTTCAGAACTTCGTTGTCTGTTGCATAGCAGGATCATCAGAAGCGACGGCGCCGAACTCGTATCTAGCGCAAATCATCAACGGACCTATCGATTGCGACAAGCTCGATTACCTCGCTCGTGACGCGCACATGGCAGGAACGCCGATCGCGCTCGATGTCGGTCGCCTCGTGTCGAAACTCCGACTCGCACCCATTAAGCATAAGAAGACCGGTGCGACAACTTATTCTCTTGGCATTGACATAAGCGGAGCTCGGGCCGTAGACGAACTCCTCGCATCGCGCGTTTTCCTGTTTGACAAGCTGTATTTCCATCACAAGGTCCTTGCAGCAGAGGAACTGCTTCGACAGGGACTGGAAACGCTTAAGTCGAAATTTCCAGTGATCCAGAACCCAATAACATTACTCCCTTTCTCCGACGAACAACTGCTTGATTTATATCCGTTGAAGGATATCGCCCATTTAGACCCCTCCGAGCCTGAGTTCGAGGTGGCCCGTGACCTTTTCGCTCGCGTTC
>JBBDWZ010000136.1:0-25931 GCA_040902615.1 Gemmatimonadota bacterium
GTGCTCGTCTGTTGATTCGTTCATTCGTTACGGGTTGATCCAATAGCTGAGCTTGATCATGAACACGTTTTCCGGCCGGATGCGCGCGAGTGCGCGGAAGTCCCGGCCCACGCGCAGATCGGAGAACTGGTCGATTTCGCGTTCGCGCTGCTGTTGCCAGACCAGGAACAGGGTCGAGCCCGGCCGCCACTCCCAGCGCAGTACCGCGTTCCCACGCAGTGAGCGTACTACAAAGTTTTCCTGGTCGATCTCGAACGATTCAGCCGGCCCGTTGCCATCCGGATCGATCGCCAGCTCATCGCCCAGGTCTTCGACGATGCCGATCTCATCGTAATGCGCAAACCGGAATGTCCGCGGTGCCAGCAGCTCTTTCGGACGGCCGAACTTCCCGCTGCCAATGAAGGGTCGGGCAAAGACCGATAGGGTCAGGTCCGGCGTAAACGTCACGCTCACGTTGGCCGCAACCGAGATTTCGCTTTCGACCAGGTCGGCAAAGACGTAGCGTCGGCCAAAGGTCGCGGGTGCCAGGGAATCCGTGACTGCGGTTATGAATTGGGCGCGGCTGTCATCGCGTGCCCACTCGGGCGTGAGTGAGATGTTCCAGTTGGGTGCAGGCTTCCAGCCCAGCTCGACGTCGACCGATGTGCTGGTGCCGGCGTCGCCGCGATCGTGCTCAACACCGAACTCGACGGTCCAGGCTTTCCGCGAGTCCGACTCGAGGCTGAAGGATAGATTGCTGGAAGCGGGATTCTGCATGAGCGGACCGCCCCGTGTGAGACGATCGCTCGAACCGACCAGATTGCGACGCAGCTCGATGTCGCCGGTCCAGTAGTTCAGCAGCTCACCGAATGCTTCGAACTCGAATCCTGTAGTCAGTCGATTGCCGCCATAATTCCACTCGCTGTTGGTGCTGACATCGACCGACCATTCGCGGAACCTGGCACCGGGCTCTTCATTCACGTACTCAATGGACACTCTCGCGGTATGCAGGTCGGCACGCGACTGAAAGCCGAGGTCATTGGTTTCGTAACCCGGACTCGTGGTCCCAAGCTGGGCCTCGCCGCGCCAATGTTCGCCGGCTTCCTTACCCAGCTCCAGCGCTGCTGCGCCGCCGCTCAGTGTCGTCGCGTTGGGCTTCAGTGTGAGATGGGTCGCGTCCGGCCGTTGGTAATAGCGCGCCGATGACTGCTGCGCGCCGTTGATGACACCCGCACGCCCGAGGATGTGTGAGCCGGTAAAGAAGCCGCTGAGCGACCAGCTGCGCTCTGCCCAGTCATGCCGGAAGTCGACTCCACCCGCATACGCGGATGAGCGGACCCGATCTGCGATCTCATCATCCTCGATGCTGCGATGCAATGCCGTCGCGATGCCGCCGATCACACTGGAGCCGCCGCGCAGCTCCCGGCTCGCGCGACCGACGAAGTAGTTGGTTGGAGTTGCGACGATACTGCTGGCTCGGACTTCGTCTTCCGTTATGTAGTTGGCGCGCTCGCGCGCGGTCACGGCCTCGAGCAGACCCAGCGACCAGCCACCCACCTTCCCGGTGAGCTTGGCCGCACCGAGGATGGTCGAATAGTCGGGCATGTCATCGTAAACCGCCACCGATGGGATGCGCCCCGGTGGTGGCGCACCGATGCGGCGAGTGTAGAACAGCTGCGTCCCGCCGCCATCACCGCCACCTCGGCCACCTCCGCCACCTCCGCCACCACCGAAGCTGAATACGTCCGAGCCTTCGATAAAGAACGGGCGTCGCTCATCGAAACGGGTCTCGAACGCTGACAGGTTGATCACGGCGGGATCCGCTTCTACCTGTCCGAAGTCCGGGTTGATGGTCGCACCCAGGGTCAGGTTGCTGGCAACGCGGTACTTGAGATCGAGACCGGCGGATGTGCTGTAGTCCGAGCCATCGACGAAGGGGTTGCCGAACGTGACGCCGGATGCGCGTGGAATATTGCGGTAGGTCGCGCGCGTAAGACCGTAGGGCATGAGCTCGAGCGGACCACTGGGCCGGAGCCCGCGCAATCCGGTCAGGTGTGCATAACGTGCGATACCGGCGCGCTCACGCTTGGCGGTGAATGCAAACCAGCTTTCCTCGTTGTTGCGGCTTATATCGCGTACGAGCTGGATGCCCCAGGTCTGCTCGTCCTGGTCGCGGAAGCGTAATTGGCTGAGTGGAATCCTGAGCTCGGTCTGCCAGCCGGTCGCATCCGTGTGAGCGGCGGCATCCCAGACCGGGTCCCAGGACTCATCCTCGTCGTTGTCGGAGCTGAGACGCAGGTCGCGCCGCACGCCTGCCGGATTCACCGCGAACTGATACGCGGAAAGATGATCGTGATAGCTGTCGAAACTGACGGTGAACCAGTCGGAGCCCGGCAATTCGGAATCGCGCCGGCCCAGCCGTGACGATACCGGCCTGTTGTCATGCAGACGCGCGGCGATGTAGACCGCATCGGCATCGTAGGCGATCCATACCTCGGTACGTTCCGTGGCGGGCATGCCCTCGGCCGGATCCCGTTGTGTGAATTCAGTGGCGACTGCGGGCACGCGCCAGATGGGTTCATCCAATCGCCCATCGATTTGAACCGGCTGCTCGAGCCTCAGCACGCGCACGACCGATCGTTGCGCATGATCCGCATCCTGCCCGCGCGCAGGAAGGATTGCGAACGTCCCCGCCAGAAAAACCATTATGACCGCAGTGTTACGACTCGCACGCATCTGCTTGCATCGCCTCGATGGAGCGCCCATGTTCGGCCCGGAAAGCCACCCAGCATAAAGGAGCCTGTGATGCACCGCCACCCTCACCACGGTTGCCGCTGTGAGTGCTGATGCACTGACCGAACTGGTCGAGTACTCACGCAGGCTCGGCAGTGATCCAACACTGGTACTGAGCGGTGGCGGCAATACATCGGTGAAGACCATGCTGCCTGATGTAACCGGCAAGCCAATTCCGGCTATCCTCATCAAAGGCAGCGGCTCGGACCTGGCCCTTTCCAGGCCTGGCGACTTTGCGCCATTGCGAATGGATGCGTTGCTGCTTCTGCGCGATCGCCCGGACCTGAGTGATGAGGAAATGGTCGAGTACCTGCTGCGCTGCAAGCTCGATCCGACGGCTCCGCGACCTTCTATCGAAACGCTGCTGCATGCATTTCTTACCGCGGCCAGCGTGTTTCACAGCCATGCCGACGCAATTCTCTCGCTGATCAATTCGCCCCAGCCGGTAGAACGTCTCAGTGAAGCGTTGGGCAGTGAAGTGGCATCGGTAGCCTATTGGCGGCCCGGGTTTCTGCTCTCGAAGGAAGTGTCAGCCGCAGCAAGCGGACCGGGTATCAATGCGGTTGTTCTGCTGAATCACGGACTGGTCACCTGGGGCGAGTCGCCGGAAATCGCCTATCATCGGCACATCGATCTGGTTGGCCGGGCCAAGACCTATTTGCAGGCCCGGATCTCAGGATCGCGGATCGCGGATCGCGGATGGCGGATCGCGGATCGCGGATCGCGGATCAAGGATCAAGGATCAAGGATCAAGGATCAAGGATCAGGGATCGAGGATTTGTCCGCCCAAGAACAATCCTCGAGTTCAGATGGACCTTTCCGCGATCCGCGATCCGCGATCCGCGATCCGCGAAGCGATCCGCGAAGCGATCCGCAATCCGCGACCGCCGCGCGCATCGCGCCGCTCCTGCGCGGTGCACTCAGCCGCGACCAGCGCGTCGTTCTTTTGTATGACGATTCTCCGGACAGCGTTGCATTTGCTTCGTCACCGCAGGCACGGGCAGCGTCGCGGGCGGGCGCGGCCACGCCCGATCACATCCTGACCACCAAGGTACACCCGCTCTGGGTCGATTTGAATCTGGATGGATCACCGGAGGAGTGGACCGCTGCGATCGACCAAGCGCTGGATGCGTATCGCACGGAGTACCTGGCGTACTTCCATCGCTGGAAGAGCGATGAGCCGCAACTCGAGCCGCACCCGCGCATCATCCTGGTGCCCGGAATCGGCATGTTCACGGCCGGCCGTGACCTCAAGCAGGCCGGCCTCGCGCGCGACATTTATCAGCACACCATGGGCATCATCGCCGGCGCGGAAGCGTTGGGTGGTTACCGATCGCTCGAAGAGAAGGAAGCGTTTCGCGCCGAGTACTGGCCGCTGGAACTGTACAAGCTGAAGCTGGCGCCGCCGGAGCGGGAGCTAGCGCGCCGCGTGGCGATCGTAACCGGTGCAGGCTCCGGCCTGGGCCGCGCCATCGCGCAGACGCTCGCGGCCGCAGGCGCACACGTACTGGTCACCGACATCGATGAATCCAGCGCGCAGGCGACCGCAGACACGATCACCGAAGCACACGGTGTGACCGTGGCGATCGCGTGCAGGCTGGACGTAACACAGGAAACATCGGTCCGCACCGCATTCGAGCGCATCGCCCTGGAATTCGGCGGTGTCGATATCGTGATCTCGAACGCTGGCTGGGCGCATTGCGCTCCGATCGAACGGCTCGAGCTCAGCGACTGGGAGCGCAGTCTGGCCATCAACGCGACGGGCCATTTCCTGATCGCACGCGAAGCACTCCGTCATTTCCGTGCGCAGTCGATCGGCGGCAGCCTGGTCTTCATCGCCACCAAGAACGTGACCGCGCCGGGCGCCGACTTCGCCGCCTACAGCGCGTCCAAAGCCGCGGAAGCACAGCTCGCGCGAGTGGTTGCGATCGAAGGCGGACCCATCGGCGTGCGCGCCAACCTGGTGAACCCCGACGCGATCTTCACAGGCACGCACCTCTGGGACGAGATCCGCCAGCAGCGCGCCCAGGCACACGGCATCTCGCCCGCTGACATCGAACAGTTCTACCGCAAACGCAGTTTGCTTGGACTGGAAGTCCGCGCCGAGGATGTTGCCGAGGCCGTGCTTTTCCTGGCCAGCGACCGATCATCCCGTACTACTGGCTGCATGCTGCCGGTAGATTCCGGCGTCAGAGAAGCTTTTCCGCGTTGAACGATTAACGAATTAACAAACGAGCACGACTACGACCACGACTACGACTACGAATTACGGGGTCCAACCATGCTGATCCATTGAAGGGCATTCGAAGCGCAACGGGTCTCGGCCCCATAATCGTAGTCGTGGTCGTAGTCGTGCTCGTCCGTTAATCCGTCAATCCGTCAATCCGTTGTCTTAGCCACGCCAAGATGCAACTGCCGTTCAACCTCGCCGAAGTACGGACGGGTCGGACCTCGTGACTCGTCTTTTCGCGGCCTGCTCAGAGTTCGCTCTCGTTACGGCCCGCAAAGCCAGTGGCCCTCCTTTGAGGACGTTGTTCGGGTAGCTTGACCGTTCGAATCGATTCGCCCAGTCTGCCCGTAGCTTCGGAAGTGAACCGTCAATTCCTTCGACAGGCCTTTCACCTGAATGGATGCCTTTCGTGGCGCCCGGTACCCTTGGTCGCACTCGTTGCTCGTCTGCTCAAATCCCATATAAAATTCTCGCCACCGGCGTCACGCAGTTTACGAATGATCTCAACGGGGGTGTGCCTCTTACGCTTTATTAAGTTGTCCTGCCACGACCTCGGGCAGTTACACTCTCACAATACTCGGATCCGATCTAAGGAATCACATCAGCACGACGAATTCCGATGGCAGAACCTGACAGTCACTACCAAACCGAGTTTCTGAATACACTGATACGGCACAAGTGTCCGCCTCGCTTGGTCGAGGAGATCGCCCGTGTGCTTTTTGCGGATCACACAACCCGAACGATCAAGGCGGCGTCGGTTCACGCTCATGTCGACCGGCGGACTTTGGAGCGTGATTGGCGAAGTGTATGTCAAGGACATCACTTGCATGACTGCATGCGGCTGTGTTTGCTCCTCAGAATGTCCAAGGAGTCAGGTTCCGAGCTCGAAAGGGTTCGAGCTGTAGTTATCGATTTGCGGACGGCCCGAGAAGCGGCGCGTTCTCTGACGAGGCATTCGCTGGCCACCTACTCAACTCCCCCAAAATCATTGTCGACCTGCTTGAGGCCTGGTTAAGTGGATAAGTCTGTCAGATTATTACGCTTCGCAGTCGCGCTCGAGAATGTCGGGTTTCCGCTTCGTGCTTAAACCGAAATCAAACACGATAGCCTCGTTGCGCAGCGCAGGGGACGACGCAGTGCCCTATGCAAGTCTATGTCGGCTGCCAACTGCGGAGGCACGACCAACATCGAGTTGTTGTGGCTCAAAACTTTATCGATTTTTTCAGCTGAGCCTGTGAGCTCCGCTCTTTCATTTCGTTTTGATCGGGTTTTTTTCTTGCTGGCTTACGATCTCACTTTTGGACTTCAGCTATTCGAAAAACCTGCAGAACCGGAGCGCCGTTCGGGGTCCTATTTGTCCCATAAAGCCGGTCCTTGTAAACAAATCGCAGACTAAAGCCGTCCGGTAAGAGAAGTCGCAAAACGGGCATGTCAGGATTCGGCGAGACTACCTGCCACTCTCTGGTCGTCTCGAAGCCGTTTCTACGATTTATCCAAACGCGAGCTTGATCGTCCAGTAGTGCACCTGTTGCCCCGCCAACGCGCGGTGGGGTGACCACGTTTAGCTTCGGCCATTGCCGGTATCGCATTGCCACCCGTTTCCGCGCCTCGTCCGATTCTCGAGCGGATAATTCTCGAATTGACCAGTTCAAACGCCGATCACCGTGCTCAGTAAGGCCGTTTGCTGTTGAGGCGAGCCAGCGAACTCGACCGCTGTAACCGTTAACGAGCGCGAGCAAGCTATCCCCGGCAATCGCCCAGACAACTTCGGCCCCCACACGGATTCCGGACGGTGAAAGCATCGGGAAGTCGGGCCTAGAGAATAGAACGCTGCCCGGATTATGTGCTGACACCGTATCAGCCGCTTCGCGTCCTCGCCAAAGGAGCAGAAGTTCGCGGTTGTCCGTTGCGACGTTCGAATACACCGCTGGACGTGAAATGAACCATTGGCCGTGACGGAGTGGCGCCATGACGCGTGCAAACCCGCCTTGTATACGGGGCATCACGCGGTCAAACAGGTATCGGCCAGACACGGAAAACGTTGTAAGCCGTCCGTTTAGGTCAGCAACGTGAATGAGCGTGTCCAAAACGAGAAGGGTCAGAGGATCACTGAACTCCGCCGGACCGGACCCGGCACGTCCCATCCGACGCAGGAACCGACCTTGAGAATCGAAAACTCGCACATTCCGCTCACGTGCATCCAGTACGACGATTTCGTCGCGTGGACCGACGGCGATGCTGGTGGGAGCGCTGAACAAGTATTCAGCCGGCCCCTCCTCAAGGCCGATGGTGATTAGGTGCTGAACCGAGAGATTGCGCGGGACATTACTGCGCTGGGCCCAAATTGGCTGGACACTCAGACCAATGACGCTCGCAGTAATGGCCAGCACATTACCACATCGCCCGCAGCGATGGAGGTGGGAACAGAGAACAACGATTGGTTGCACGGTCATAACTCCGTTCAAAATCAGACTGGTGGCGCACAGAGCTACCCTTGTCGCAGCACCGTGCGCCACGTCCCCGTCTGAGGGCGACTTAGATCACGATGCGAGTGTCCTCGCCATTGTTATTACCCCGCGCAACGGAGCCATCGTGAATTACGTACCCGCTGCACGCTTGCACGAGTCGCCCATCTACCAACCTCGACCGGTATTGAGGCGTCGGTATGTATCTCCCCGCCGGAGAGGATATCGGGGCTGCTGCGAAGCTTCCGGGACAGGTACCCTCCCATTGGCAGTGCAGGCAACATTCTTCGGGGTCGCAGTACCACTCATCGCATACTTCGGAAACCGTGCAGCTACGCGCTGGCTGACCACCGCCCGGCTCTCCATACTCCCCGCACCAAACGGAGCCGCCGCCGCCGAAATTCAGGTCCTGATAACAGGTAACGCAAGTATTGGCCGACTCAGCACCGACACTAGCGACAGCACCAATGGCACCCAAGGCCATCAGCATGGCCATACCTGAAACAATGAATTTCCTCATACTGTCCTCTCCTGTTAGGGTTCATGCCACCGCCAAGCGTACAGCACCACATCCATTCCATATGGTGAATCGCGTCCGCCGATGAGAAGGCGCTCATCGGCAGCGCTCGCCGACAGGCCCATTGCACTGCGAATGGGATGAATGCGAATGAGTTCGCCGCGGTTCATGTCGAGTAGTGCTATTGCTCGATGGTTCGATCGCAAGTCCGTCATAACCTGAAGGCCGAAACCGCATTCGAGGGGAATCAAGCCCATGCCAACAACGACCGATGAATCTCCTGTTGGCATCGCGCTGGCTAAGGCGTTGCCGACCGAGAGTGCAGGGAGCAGAGTTATTTTGCCGCCAGAATCCACAGTCCCGACGTCGTAAGGTGCGGCTGCGAAACTGAGCATTGCCGCTCCAGAGTGCAAAGGCTTACGCGAGCATCTCCATGTAACTTGTGTCTCGCGATTAAGTCGGCTGAACTGTGAATGCGGCGTGTTTGGGAATAGATCAGCAACATGGATTGGTCGCCCACGCGTGTGACGAGCCAGATATGGTTACCGTCTGAAACCACACTCCGAATCTCACCCTCTACGTCGGGTCTGAGATCGACCAATGACAGCGTGAGATTAGCAAGATCGATTGCTACCAAGGACGTCGTCGCCCCTAAATACGCAACGTTTTTCCCAACCCAAAGCGCTGTTACGCGGTATTCCATCGGCAACGCAATTACCGCACTTACGCCGCGGGAGTACAAGGCCAGGTGGTCTTGGAAAGCAACCAGAATTGAATCACTGGATATCATGCCGACCGCAACGGGCGAGCTCTGACCCCCGAGCGGAATTAGACGTTTCTGTTCCAGCAGTACATTCGGTGTACCATCGGCAGGACATTCCTGGGATCTTGCTTCGTTAATCTTGGATGAGTCCGCGCAGTTGACGAGCAATACCGAAGCGATGCCGGCCAGACGCAATGCTCGGCACGCGCGTACTCGGCTATCATAGCAACGAAGCATTGATTCCAACCAGCGTTCGCGCGTTCATGGTGAAGAATCGCTCTCCCGATGCTCAGCTCGCGATGCAACAATCCCGGCTCACTCATTCGAAAGCATTCTGCATCGGTCCGCCTTGGGTCGCAATGGCAAAAACGGGCAAAAACGCGACATGAGCGCGCAGAAATGCGACATATGTGTAACGGCCCTTTTAGGTCAATGCGCGCAGGGACACGACATCCCAGCCGCCGACATCGAACAGTATTACCGAAAGCGCAGTCTGCTTGGATTGGAAGTCCGCGCCGAAGACGTAGCCGAAGCTGTGCTGTTCCTGGCCAGCGACCGGTCATCCCGTACTACTGGCTGCATGCTGCCGGTTGACGCGGGGGTTAGAGAGGCTTTTCCGCGTTGAACGGAATGAACGAATTAACCAACGAGAACGACTACGACCACGACTACGACTACGATTAGCGGCTCCAACCATTTCGGTGCTGCGATACGGTACTCGAATGGTCGGGATTCGTAATTCGTAGTCGTAGTCGTGGTCGTAGTCGTTCTCGTCCGTTAATTCGTTAATTCGTTGTCTTCGCCACACCCAAATGCAGTCGCCGTTCAACCTCCCCATACATGTCACTGGCGTGTCGATCCGGCACCAGCAGCGAGCCAATGATGCCGGCGGCGAAGGCGAGCGGCATGGTGACCAGTGCGGGGTTCTTGAGCGGGAACCAGGCGGACTCATGCTTCAGGATGTCGACCTGCACGGTGGGCGAGAGCCAGATCAGCAGCAGTGTCGTGAACGTGCCGAGCAGCATCGCAGCCACGATGCCCGTCGTGGTTGCACGCCGCCAGAAGATGGTCAGAACGAGAGCGGGGAAGTTGGCACTGGCAGCAATCGCAAACGCGAGGGACACCATGAAGGCGACGTTCTGTCCCTTGAACGTGATGCCGAGGGTCACGGCCAGCGCGCCGAGGATGACGGTGGCGATGCGGGCTACTCTCAGCTCCTCGAGATCGTCGCCTTGTCCCTTGCGCACGACGTTGACCCACAGGTCGTGCGAGAGCGCGGCGGCGCCTGACAGCGTCAGTCCGGCCACGACCGCAAGAATGGTCGCAAAGGCGACGGCGGCAATGAAGCCGAGGAACGGGCGTCCGCCCAGGAACTCGGCCAGCAGTGGTGCGGCCATGTTGCCACCCGCATCTACCGCCCGAATCGCATCGGGACCCACCAGTACCATGGCACCGAAGCCCAGCACGAACGTCATCAGGTAGAAGAACCCGATCAGGCCGGTGGCATAGAACACCGACTTCCGCGCCGCGCGTGAATCCTTGACCGTGTAGAATCGCATCAGGATGTGCGGCAGGCCGGCAGTGCCGAACATGAGGGCAATGCCCAGGCTGATCGCATCGAGTGGCTGCGAGATCAGCCGGCCGGGTGCGAGTACGCCGTCGCCGTAGCGCTCCGCCGCGGCCTGAAACAGCCGAAGTGGATTGAACGAGAAGCGCGCCAGCACCAGCATCGCGAGCATGAACGCACCCCCCATCAGCAGCACGGCTTTGACGATCTGCACCCAGGTAGTTGCGATCATTCCGCCGAACAGCACGTAACCGATCATGGCCACGCCGACGATGATGATGGCAGTCTCGTAGGAGAGCCCGAACATCAGGCGGATCAGGCCGCCGGCACCGACCATCTGCGCGATCAGGTAGAGCAGCACCGTCGCCAGTGTGCCGATCGCCGCGGCAATCCGGGCCGGCACCTGCCGCAGCCGATAGGCGACCACATCGGCGAATGTGTATTTGCCGAGATTGCGCAGCGGCTCCGCGATGAGAAACAGCACGATCGGCCAGCCGACCAGCCACCCGGTCGAGTAGATCAGGCCATCGAAACCGGTGGTCGATACCAGCCCGGCAATGCCGAGGAATGAAGCCGCGCTCATGTAATCGCCGGCGAGCGCAAAGCCGTTCTGCCCGGCACTGATCGATCGGCCCGCGGCATAGAACTGCTCGGTGGTTTTGGTCTTGCGCGCGGCCCAGTACGTGATACCGAGTGTGATTGCGATGAATACGAAGAAGAACACCATCGCCACGGCATTGGGCTGGCCGATGGCGGTGCTGGAAGCCTGCAGCGCAGCGATCATTGGTTCAGCCGATCGACCGCGTCGTCATAGTGCTGGTTGGCCCAGCGGACGTAGATCCAGGTGAGCACCCACGATCCAACGATCACGAGGACGCCCAGCAGTATGCCCACACTCAGTCCGGGCGTGATCCGCCGCGCCAGCAGCGGCTTGTTATACGCAATCAGTGCAACGAACCCGAAGTAGATGGCGATCATCGCCGCCGTGAGAACACCGGCAATGCGGCCGCGCTTCCGCGCCAGCTCCTGCAGATTCATGCTATGCCTCGCGCAATGCTGAAAGTGGGTCGGTCCGGGCCGCGCGCAGCGCCGGTATCAACATCGGCTCGCGAAGCACAGAGCGGGCGGCGTGTCGTAGTGTTTGAAGCATTGGTCTTCTTCCCCGGTGTGTTCGTTGTAGCAGAAGCTAGCGATTCGAGTCGTACCAGCAAACGGTGGTTTTCACACCGAGAATGTCGTTTCCGGTCGCGCCACCACGTCAGTCGATAAGACGCAAGCCAACGAAGATGTCGCGGTCCCAGGGATCCTCGACCACCCGGCAATCGAAGCCGGCCTGTTTCAGCCAGTCCAGCCAATCGGCCCGAGCGAACAGCCCTTCCTCGTGGTGTTCCCGGTGAATGTGGACCTCGCCGTTGGCATCGCGCATGAGGAACGCAAACGCGGTGTCGTATAGCTGATCGGCTGGATCGGGATCCCAGGACCACATCAGGTATCGCAGGCCACTGCCATCGGGTCCGTCTTCACCACCGTGCTCGGTGGAAGGCTGATAGTTCTCGAGGACGTGGTCCGGAGCCAGCAGCAACACACCACCCGGCTTGCAGTGTAGCGCGGCCGTTTCGAGCGCGGCCCGCAGGTCGGCCGGCGTGGTCAGGTAATTGATTGCATCGTGAATGAAGACCACGTCGAACTGCCGATTCAACCGAATCGTGCGCATGTCGCCGGCGATGTGATCGCATTCGGGATTGTAACTTCGGCTGACCGCCAGCATTCCAGGCGACAGGTCGGTCAGCGTCAGATGCATCGTACGCTTGAAATGAAACGCATTGCTGCCGCCCCCAGCACCCAGCTCCAGCAGCGTTTCTGGCGGTGCGGGACTCACGTCATATATGAGCTCGAGCATGTACGCCGCTTCCTCGACGTAATGATCCGGAGGCGAAAACAGAGGCCACCAGTGGGCAAGGTTAGAGTAGAATTGCATGATGCGCTTCCGGGATTCCTTGCTTATGGGTTAGCACGCGAGCTGGGGGCTGGCGAATGTGAGGGTTGGGCTGGCGTGTTGCAACGGGCTGGCGGGGCGCGAGGGCGACGCCGGGGGGTACGTACGCCGCGCGCCTTCGGCGCTTCGGCTGGCGGGCCGACAAATCAACCACGCGCACGGCGGCGGCGACGAACTGCCCACCAGACGATGAACGCCAGGACCGCGAGCATCACCAATCCCAAAACACCGAGGAAGATGGGATTGAACCCGACGAAGATGAAGTCGACGTGAGGCTCTGGCTCGAACTCTATTTGCTGGTTCATCGGCTCACTGGCATCTAACGTACAAGCATGAGCGAAACTCGGTGAAGCTGAGCGGAGGCCGCAAGGCCGAAGCGACGTGAGCCGGGTTTTCCGAAGGACGGAGGCCGCTCAGCGGCCGACGCGCTCATGCGATGTTAGACGCTGGTGCAGCCGCCTGGCATTGCGATGATGTAGTAACAACCTGTTCCGGGAATCACGCCGCCAGCGGGCTCCACTCGGCTTCTTCCAGTCGTCGCTGTCCAAGCCGATCAAGGACCGCATTGATTTGTTCAACGGTCACTGCGCTCGGGGCAGTGATCTCCACACCAATAGGTTCGCCGGAGCTGGCGTAATCGATGAGCAGACCATTGCCGGCTTTCTCAACCCGTGCACTCTTTGCTCCGGGTATTCGCGGAAGGTAGAGGTACGCAGCGAGTGCCTTGCCCTTCCGAAACGTGACTTCGAGGTAGCGGTCTTTCATAGCTCGACCTGATACGCTGTGATGACAGCGAGTCGCTCGCTAGAGTCATCTGGCTCAACGATAACTTCCCAAGGCTTGCGCTCGAATCGCGTTTCGATGATCCACCGTCCCTCAAGGACGTCAAGCCGAAAGTTGGTTGCGTCCTCTAGCATCCGTCGCAACTCGACCTCACTGAATTCGCGATCGTCCATGCGCTTGTAGACATGCGGTGTGAGTTCAAGATCCCATTTCCACCAAGCAGGCCACTCCATCCCCACCACGCTGAAGAATCCACTGCTAATCTAATCCGCGGCTGCACTGGCGGCTAACGAATTAACGGTTCGCGGCGTTGCCGCAGCGAAGCGGAGGCAATACCCCGAAGGGCCGCGACCGACGCGAAGCGACGGGCGCGAGCGCGACACCGGGCGTTAGCCGATGGCGTCCGGTGGCAGAGAGCTCATCAGGCCAGAGCCTTTTCTGACGAAGTACAGCGTGCTGCCTCCTTCGAATTGCTCTAACGTGAAGGAGATCACCTCCCGTGTTCTGGATCGTCTTCTCAACTTCCTCCTGTGCAACTGCGGCCATCCGCATCGGGGTCAGCTTGAGGCCTTGGAGAAGAAGGTTGGCTGGAAGCCCGACGGATCTAAGCACTGAGTACAAGCGAGCACGCGGTTGCAGACGATTTTTCATGGGGATGCTGCTCGGGAGTTGGAAGACCAGTATGCCTGGAAGCTTCAGCACCCGTACGAACTCTTCTAAATAGATTCTGACCTGATCCGGATCGGGGATATGCTGCAAGACCCGGGAGGAGTACACGAAATCGAACGAGGAATCCTGAAACATGCTGAGAGTGGCGCCATTCTGCATAAGCGTAACGTTCGAGAGGTGAGCCTGACTGGCACGAGCTTGCCTCAGCATCTCAGACGAGATATCTACGCCAACGGCTTCATCAAAGCGTAGGGCTAACGCACGGGTGACCCGTCCGATCCCACAACCAAAGTCGAGGGCATTGCCGAGCGGTGGAGCCGCTCCTAAACGTGTGCAGAAATCGAGAATGAACTCGATCTCATGCTCTCCCTGCAGGAAGAATCTCTGATCGGCGATCACGTCATCACGTTGAAAACTCGTGAGCACGCTTCCGACCGCATCAAAAGCCGCCAGTTCATCCCAATGGCGCCGCAGCTTCTCTAATCTCCGATGCGTTTGCATAACAGTCGTCGGCTCCTGCCTATCGCAGCGGATTCCGAGTCGCGATCTACGTTTCGTACTTCTACTAGATCACTGGTAGACGCTTTCGGCTAACGTGGAAGCATTGCCGAAGCGTGCCGCGCGACGCAAGGCACGCTTCCCGAAGGGCAAGGGCGCGTAGCGCCCGCAGCGGCACATGCGTTGTTAGGCGGAGTCACGCCGCTCCTCCCGATGGCCCTACGGCTGGATGACACGCACCGCTGCCGAGATCGTGCTGGGCGGATTCGTCGTCCTGACCTCCAACGAAGTCTGACCCACACTCCGTGCGGTCAATATCGCCGTCGTGTCTGAAGTGGAAATTACTCGCGCGATAATGGTGTCGCTCACATTCCACGATACTCCAAATGACCTTGGGTAGAGGAGCGAAGCGACTGACCGAGTGAACCGGCATGTCCCGAAGGGCAAGCGGCTGCGCATCAGACGCGCAGCAGCAATCAACGAGTCATCTGCTGTTGGATTCGCCGCTTGACACGCCCCGAGGTGTCGCCGATCCATTGGCGCTGCACCGGAGCGGTTCAACCTGTCCAAACGGCGATACCACCAACCCGCTGCCCGCCCGTAACCAACGGGTTCTTTTGTCGGCGAGGACCGCTTGGAGCCACACTTCCTCTTCGTTTTCCTGCACAACCCGTCCGGATATCTTCCAACCCGACCCGCGGTCCCACGGCCAGAAGATCTCCGTCAAAGTTCGCTCTCGGCGGTGGACTGTAGAAAACCAACCCTCACCCAAATGGGCAAGGATAAACACCGTATCCCCCACGACGTATTCTCGCTCGGTGCCACCCGAGCGGCGCTGGCGGACGGTCTCGGTAACTTCGACGGCCCCGGGTACGAAGGTCACCGCCGCTGCTGCCACGACATCGAAACGTTCGCCTGGCTGGATCCAGTCTAAAGTGGGCTGTGAATGCGCTGGGCCGCTGTGCAGGGGCACGGAGTCGCAGGCCAGCCAACGCCCAATGACGCAAACCTCACTTGGGCAGTTCAACGTGGTTGCATACGGAAACGTGTATCCAGGCGGCGCCAATAGAGCTAGATCGCGACGAGCGGAGCTAACGCAGGTCGCGACCATTGCGCCGCTCAGGACGACGGCAGCGGCGCGCGCCAAGGAGCTCGCCAAGAAGCGGCTGACCTTCCTTGTGAGATTGGAATGAAATGCCGGCGAGTCCTTGGATTCGAGCCGGCGCGTTTGTCCCCTTCTCGGAAGCGATTCGAGAAGCGGCCGCGGATAGTTCGTCCGCCACCAACTTGCCAAAGGGCTCGTCGGCATTGGTTACCAGATCACCGAAACGTCCAGAGCGAAAACATCAATCAGACGTGCGCCAGTCAAGCCCAGCGCCCGCTCCAGTTGTTGGAGATGTCAACGGTTGACATCCAGTCCTTGGAAATCGAGACTTTTTTTCTGCCGTTCCGCCAGTAGATCCAGGTCCGCAGGGTCGACCCGTTAATGAACGTCGGACCTGTCACACTGCCGCTCATAGGGCCTTCGGCGGCAATATAGGCCCGCAGGGTGCTAGCATGAGAAATGTCCACCTTGCAGTTGTCATAGTATTCGAGATCGTCAGCCTCGATCAGGGCGGAGCCTTTGATCTTGATCTCGAGTTCGCGACAGATGATCGTTCCCGACATGGAGATCGTGGCCGAGGACTCGCTGATAAGTGTCAGCTTACCTTCGACAAACACGGGGTTGATCACGTGGATTGAGCCTGATCCATGAGCGTGCAGGGTCACGTTGCGATAGGTACCGCCGGGTACACGTTTGATGTGTGCGAAGCCACTGGAATCCACATTGAGATCTTCGAGCGGTACTATAGAAATGATGGCCTTGTTCGGGTTCACGATGCCCGGACCGAACTTGGCCTTATCATAATTTCCATTCCACGACGTGCAGGTTTTCTGGATCGTGTGGCGGAACAGTGGAACAATATCCCGCGGCTTCATCTTGGATAGGGCCTCGTAGTTCCGCGCCCACCAGAGCGCCGCGACGGAAGAGGTGAAAGCCGCAGAGTAGGAAGACCCCTCGCTGGTTCCCAGCTCAGGTTTGTTATTGGCACAGATTCCGTGTTCCCAAGCGGCCTGCGGCATGTTTTCGCCTGGCGCCGCGATGGTGGCGTATCCGTTCTGGAAGGCAATCCAGATGCTTTGGTCCGAGGGAGTGTTCCCAGCTTTGCTGGGACCGCAGGCAATCACCCAGCCCTTCAGGGAGTAGACCCCGGGCCAGATCATGCCGGGTACGAATTGTCCGGCAGCGGCACAGATGATGACGCCTTTCTTGTACGCGTTTTCAACCGCTTTAGTCAAGGAGGAAAGCGCCGCGTCGCCCTGGCCAGCGAGCGCGCCCAGGCTGACATTGATCACTTTGATTCCTTCGCCCACGGCCCAGTTGATGCACTCCGCGAGGCGGCCGAGGTCGGGCGGATTCAGCACAACGCTGTCGGCGACACGGCAGGGAATCAATTCGACTACGTCACGGATGGTCATGCCATGAAGATTCATCCCGTCAGCCGGTTGGCCATCCATCAACCCGCCGGTGCTGGTTCCGTGGCTGATGAAGAGAGGGGCGCCCGGACCCCAGCAGATCACGCCTTTGCCCTTACGATCATTTGGCGGAGAAAAAAAGTTCATGCTGTCCGCTGGATTGAAGCCACCAACGAGGCACGGTTGCATGGACACGCCTGTATCGGCCTGAGCAATCCGGATCGGGACCGGGGCAGTGTAGTCCGATTTGGGTAGCCGGTCGGCAATTGGCCAGTACCAACTGGAATCATTTCCGGCCAACCAGACCTTCGCGTTCTCTGACTTCTGCAGGTCATCGGGGTATTCGTGCAGCATATACACCGATTTCACCGCCGGGACATTCTTCATCGTGGAAAGCACGTTGTAGAATTCAGCCTCGGGTATGATATCCCGCGCCGTTGAAAGGACATGGGTTGAGCTCCCGTCGAAGGATGAAGACCACGAAAACTTGTCGTAGAGGTCCGCCCCGAGCTGTTCCCGCAAATGCTCCAACGGGTCGGCCCCAGATCCCGGATCATCCATTTCGAGTCTCAGGCTGCGCAGATCCGGATCGATGCCGGGTTGCGGTTCGATGATGGTAATTTCTGGATAATTGTTTGCCATGTTTTGTCCCCTCAAGTTTAACTTGTCCAAGCTAAGCGATACATTCTCAATGTAGGTATGGTTTTCTTGTAGCTCCCAAGAAACTGGTGCGCTAGAAATCGGCAGGCCAACGCCAATAAAGTAGCTGCGGGACTTCTTCTTCCGTCTCCGTCCGAACGATCGATGGATCTGCAACCGGGTCGCAGGACGTCTGCTCCGTCTCGTTCGATCGCCGCCCTAAACGCCAGGAACGCGGGGTCATCAGGAAGCGCATCGTTGACGACCTCCTTCAAACGAATCCTCCAAGTCTCGAGTATGGCTCCATCCCGTTCCAGGATGACCGTGGTCTGAGCCGGCACCTTGCAGGGGGAGTTCGGGATCTTCGCCTCCGCCGCGGTGGACTCGAAGCTCTCAGGTCTTTCGGTATCTAAATCCTCCAGCTTCAGACGAATGGCCTCGCGGACCTCGGCAAAGCAGGCCAGCATAGCTCATAACACCAACACGCCGTAGCATTTACCAGTGATTTCACTATCAAAAGTCGGCGTCGCGTTTGCCGGCAATCCCATCTTCGATGACGTCAGCTTCACGGTCGGCAAGGGTGACCGCTGGGGCATTGTCGGGCGCAATGGCACCGGCAAGACCACGCTGCTGAACGTCATCACGGGCAAGCTTCAACCAACCAGCGGCACGGTCACGCGGGCTGGTGGTCCTCGCTTCACGCTGCTGGATCAGCTCCGCGATTTCTCGGGTGCCGCATCGGTGTGGGATGCCGCCGCGGCACCGTTCGCCGAGCTGGCCGCGCTCGAGCACTCACTGCATGACCAGGCCGTACGCATTGGCGAGCTGGGTGAGAAGGCGACCCCCGAAATCCTGTCCCGCTACGATCGCGATCTCGAGCGGTTCAACCGCGAGGGCGGTTACGAGATGCGGTCGCGCGTGGATGCAGTGCTGCATGGGTTGGGCTTCGACCCTGCGCATGCGCGCACGCAGCCGGTCACCCAGCTGAGTGGTGGTGAAACCGGTCGCGTCGCATTGGCGCGTCAGCTCATTGCACCCGCCGATGTGCTGCTGCTCGACGAGCCGACCAACCATCTCGATCTGGACACCACGCAATGGCTGGAAGACTACCTGCGGTCGATCAGTGCGACCGTGCTGGTGATCAGCCACGATCGTGCGTTTCTGCAAAACGTCGCCGATCACGTCCTGCACTTCGAAGGTGGTACTGCACGGCCTTACAACGGTGGCTACGATGCATTCGTGCGGCAGCACGCCGAGCGGCAGTTGACGCAGAATCGTGCGTTCGAGACGCAGCAGAAAACGATTGCGGCCGAGGAAGACTACATCCGCCGCAATATCGCCGGTCAGAACAGCCGGCAGGCAAAAGGCCGGCGGACTCGCCTTGCCCGCGTCGAACGGCTCAGTTTGCCGCCGTCTGAACAGGACCGCATGGCGCTGCGGCTGCAACCATCCGCGCGCGGTGGTGACCAGGTAGTGGTCGCCCGCGATGTACGGATTACCGTGGGCGATCGCCTCCTGATCGATGGCTTCAATGCGCGAACTACCCGGGGCGATGTAGTCGGCCTGGTCGGCGCGAATGGCACGGGGAAGTCGACCCTGCTGCGTGCACTCGCAGGTCTGCATCCGATCGCGAGTGGCGAACTACGTCTGGGTGCTTCAGTCGATGCAGCGTACTATCGCCAGGACATGACGCAGGTGCCGACCGGCAAAACGCTGTTCAGCATCATTCACGATCTGAGACCATTGTGGCATCGTGGCAACGTTCAATCACACCTGGCACGGTTCGGTTTCTCCGGCGATTCCGTGCAGCGGCAAAGTGATACGCTCTCCGGCGGCGAGCGTGCCCGCGTTGCCCTCGCCATGCTCATGCTGGCCCACGCAAACTTCCTGTTGCTCGATGAGCCGACCAATCACCTGGATGTCGAATCGATCGAAGCGCTCGAAGACGCACTGACCGACTTCGACAGCACCGTCCTGCTGGTCAGCCACGACCGCGCGCTACTGCGCAACCTGGCCACACGCGTCTGGTCGCTCGAGGATCAGAGCATCACAGAGTATCCAGGCAGCTTCGAGGAGTGGGAGACCTGGCGCGCCGAGCAGACCGCACAACGCGCGCGTATTGAAAAGGAAGAAGCCGACGCCCGCCGTGAACGCAACCGCGGAGACTCCCGCAAACGCGACAGCGACACGCGCGAGCAGCGCGCCGCCACTCGCGCACTGCGACAGGCCGTAGAAAAGGCAGAAGCCGACGTTCACGCCCTCGAAGCCCGCATCGCCGAACTGAAAGACTCCCTGATGGACCCGGCGCTCTACCAGACGCAGGACGGCGCGCGCCAGGCCAGCATCTGGACTGTCGAAGTCAAAACGCTGGAAGCCCAGCTGCTGGATGCAATCACTCGCTGGACTGCTGCAGCCGAGCGGGATGATTCCTGATCCACCACAGTGATCACAGAGACCACGGAGCGTTGCCGGTACTTCTTCATCACCCGGATTGGGATGCTATGTTTTTTGTTTTCCCGGATTGAGATGGCGCTGCGTTGCGGAGTATAGACCGTCACCAGGAACAGTTTGCTGTCCAACTAAAAAATGAAGGGTTGCTCAGCGAGGACCGGCGTTGACACCGGTGAAGCTCTGTGATCCCTGCCTCTGTGGTGATTCCAGGACGCGTGCGAGCTCCGCTGCGCTCCATTGCCGCAGCCGCCGCTCATAGGCGGCACTGATACGGCGGTCGCCGATCAGCGTCGTTTCGTGTGGGTCTCTGCAGATATCGAACAGTTTGGAGCGGCCGGATTCCAGCTCGTAGATGAACTTGTTGCAGCCATCGCGCAGGCCGAGCAGGCCCAGCGAATAGTCGGCAAAGAACAGCGCCATGCGCGGCTGGCTGGACAGGACACTCATGCCGGAGAATGCGCCGGGCTGCGGCAGGCCGAGCAGGTCCAGCACGGTTGGGCTGAAGTCCAGCAGGCTGACCGTGCGTTGAACGCGGCGTGACTGGATGCCGGGACCGTGAATCAGGAACGGCACCCGCACGTTCTCCTCGTACAGGGCGAGGCTGTGCCCATAGTTGCCCGGGTGCTGGCCAAACGCCTCGCCGTGATCGCCGATCACGATGATGGTGGTCGACGCGTCCAGCCCGCGCGCGCGTAAGCCTTCCAGTAACTCGCCCAACGCTGCATCGCCTTCGTGCAGCGCGTTCTTGTACCGGCCGACTTCCTGGTCTGCCGAAAAAGGACCGGGCATCGAGTACGCGTATGGATGATGTCCCGCAATCGGTAGATACGCGGCAAAAAACGGCTTCCCGGCCGGCACGACATCGATCCAGCGCAGAATCCGCTTGACGGCCGAGCTCTCGTCGATGCCGAAGCTCGAGCTCTGGTTGCCGCCGATGTCGCCCGCATCCTCGAGCGTGGAGAATCCGGAGCCGGCCAGCACTTCATCCATGCCGAGGTAAAAGAAACGGCCGGAATGGAAGAGAGCCGTTTCGTAATTGGCTGCATTCAGCTCGGTGGCGATCGACGGTGACATCAGGTTGCGATGCCGTGCGGCATCCAGATCGAATCCAGGGAACCGGGAGGCCAGCAGTGCAACCAGGCCCTTCACACTCTCGGGATACACGGCATAGGCGTGGTCGAACACGATCGACTGCGCGGCCAGCCGCGTCAGATTCGGAGTGGGATCATCCAGCGCACCGTAGGGTCGCAGGTAACTCGCGCCGGTCGACTCGAGCACGACCAGCAATACACTCTGGCCGGCCGCGACCGTTCGCAGATCGGACAGGTCATCGGCCGGCTGACGCTGGTGGATGCTCGCCCGCCAATCGGCAGTTCCGCTCTCCGCACGCAAACGCGGGAATGATGTACGCGCGAGTGCAATCACCGGGTTACGCTCGAGGCCGGCGGTATCCACTCGCGCAGCGGCAAACGGTCCGACCAGTACCGCGAGCGCTCCCGCGACTGCCCAGTTACGCCCGAGCTGCATTCGCCGCCGCCATACCATCGGTAAAACAATCCCGACCACGAGCAGCCCAATCGTGAGCACCAGGTTTGCCGGCGTTGCATGGTATCGGAATGAATCGGCCAGTGTCCCGCGCGCAGCGCCCAGCATGCGCACGGTGATAGGCGAGGACAGGACGCGCGCAACCGGCAGGTTGATGACGATGAGTGCGAGCAGCGCGGCGTAAACCACGCGCACCAGCCATGGGCGGTGTACCAGCCGCTCGAAGAGCGCGAACAGCAGTACGATCGCGAGGTCCTGCCAGAGAAACGCCAGAGGCAGCCACGGTGACACGGGCAGCGGCCGCCCCCACAGCACGGCCAGCCTGGCCGCAATCAGGACGACCAGCAGACTGCCGCTCATCGCACGACCAGGTTCAGACGCTTGAGCAGGAACAGCGAGATCACGACACCATGCGCATGCCGGTGCCAGATCCAGTCATGTACGGCTACGGCCGGCGCCGGCGGATCGCGATAGAAGCGCGTGCGGTCGCCTACGAACGCAAGGGGCACGATCAACAGGTCGGCGCCATTACACAGCTCGGGTGAATACTCGGCCTCTACCCAGCGCACCTCGGTGCCCAGAAAACGGCGCGCGTTTTCGATGTTGGCGCCCGACTTGTCGATGATCGTGATCTCGCCACCGGGCAGCAGTTGTTTCAGCACGAGCGCCGTGCGCGGAAAGAGACCGCCGCCGACCACGGTAACGCGCTGCACGTGCGGCAAGCCGGCCAGCAGCGTCTGAAACGCACGTGTATGACGATTCACTACGAATCGCTGGAGCACGCGCGAGTGCAGCACCAGCCGCTCGAGCGCATCCAGTTGGAGCACCTCCGCCCAGCGCAGAACGGCCGGCCAGCGGCTGCGCTCCGCTTCCGGTCGCGAGTAACTCGGCAACTGCGTCCAATGCAGGCCCGGCCGCGAGTGATGCTCGACGTGGTAGCCATCATTGAAGAACGCGAGGTTGTAGAGCGAGCCGTAATGACTGACTGTCCCGCGCACGTGCTCGTAATGGCCCTGCAGCGTGCACAGTACGAGGCCGCCAATCCAGCCCGGAAGCCAGACAGTCAAGAAGAACGTGGTTCCGAGCGATGCCGCGAAGAGCCACAGCATACTCACTACTAACAGCTCGATTACCAGCTGGTTGCTCCAGCGCAGCTTCCACGGCTTGCCCGCGTGATGCGCCAGGTGCCGGTCACGCCACAGCGTTTGCGGCAGGAACAGCAGAAGACTCAGGTACAGCGAAAACACACGATTGGCTGCGCGCGACCGGAAGAACGGCAGGTGAATGAAATTGTGTGCGATCGTATTCGAGTTCCACCATAGTCCGAGTGCAATGAGCGGCGCCGACGGCATCGTCATCAGCAGTGCGCCATGCACGAGCGCGAGCGCGATCAGTACCGCGTCGCGTCGTGAATGGCGCAGAATGACTGTGCTCACTGATCGCCCACCCGGAAGGTTGCGATTGCCTCTTGGCTGGTCCTGTTGTCCGCCGTCGTCCACACCTTCCAGGTGTAGCTCTCACCGTTGACCACGCGCAGGCTCGGCGTCCACGATGCCTCGCCCTTGCCCGCAGCGATCGGTGCACTGTTCTCGCTCTTGTTGGCAGGCCCTTCGATCCTGAAGAAATACCGCGCGTTGGCATCCCCGATGTGGCGCGCCACCAGCCTGACCTGACCCGCGCGCACGCTCGCGCCGTCCGCTGGACTGCTGGGCAGCGGCACCATCTTGAGCTGCTGGCCTATGCCGGCCCTCGAAGGAGCCGTCAATAACTTCACCAGTCCAAACCCGAGCTGGTAAACATCCGGACTCGAAGGCGCCTCACTCGCACGGCGGATCCGGCCAGCCTCTGCGAACCGCGAGCCCCACCCAATTGCCTGGCCCGTGCCCGCCACGGCCTTGAAGTCTGCCCATTCGGCTAGTGTTGCCTTCGGATTTTGGGGGGATAACGTGTAATAGAGATACCCACGTTGCGCCGGATGGTAATAGTTGCGATCCGATTTGTCCGCCATCGCGAAGACACCCCAGACCTGGATGGTCCGTGGGTTGGTCGCATCGGGTTCGAGCACCACCCGATCGATCACCGCAAAAACGCCGATCGGGTCGCTGGCAGGTGCCGGAGCGGCGGCAATAAGCGCCGCCGTGGTGAACAGGGTGAGCCTTGAAAACGCGAGACGGGGCATGGTGCCCTCCGGGTGAATGAGTTTCGTGACTCACGTGAGATGCCGGGTGGCGATCCTAGGTTTGAATCGACTCAGCCGATCCTATACCAGTAAGCTCTTCGACCGCGCCATAGTCTTATCGCCATGCGTTCGTCACGCATTCTTGACAGGTATCGGGCCAACAGTCACTCTAGCCGGGCATTATGCGTTCCCATTTGGAATCCCGGAACTGCTATGCGCAATGGCAGCTTCCACTCTCAACTGTAAGCAAGACTCACGACGTAGGTGCAAAGCCAGTCCTCGCATCGCCTTGGCCGGGTTACGTCTTCCCGGCTGGGTCGCCTCTACTCTGCCGATGGATTCATGGTCGTGCAATCGTTACGACCGCACTGGCTGCAGATCCGCGGCCGCACATCCAGCCGGCCCGAAAAGCATCAAGATTTATCTGGACGGGTCGCTCCTCGGAGGACCGGATCAGCTCGGAACGATCGCGACCCGCTCCGTCTCATCGATGCGGTATTACACCGGCTTGGAGGCAAGTGAGCGGTGGGGTTTGGATGATGGCCAAGGCGCCATCGTCGTGACGACGCGACGGGATTAGCATTCCATCGTGCGATCGTCGATACCACGCGAAGAACTAATTCACCACAAGGAACACGGAGATCAGAGGGCGCTTCCAATCTCGTTCGCACCTGCGTTCATGATGTAACAGAATTGCCCCGCGCGGCTTTTTTCGATTACAGTTGAAATGCTCGATCATCGCCCTGTGCTCTCAGTCGCCCCGGTGGTGAATCCTGGACCACCGATTGAATCAAAAAGAGCATACGTTCGCTGCCATTTCATACAATGGCGTACTCAATGGTCGGTACAATAAGTAGTATCGACTTGCGTGAATCGTCATTTTAGCATCTTGACATCCGAGCGCAATCTTTGATAGTTCGTCGAGCAGGAAGTGACTCATGGTCATGCAACGCCGCATGTTCTCTTCAGGTTACTCACCTCGCATCACCGTAGTCCAATAATCTTCAGGAGGGTCGATGGTTCGTGCATCAACTGTGAGGTCCGTCATGACGACGGGCCTGGTCGCTCTGTGCTCGCTTGCGTGCAACGAGTTGGAGGAGACCATCACCGCACCACGTCCGCAGGCGTCGGTCAATCTGCTTCAGGCGGCGCGTTCAGCGCGTCAGTTCAAGGAATTGAGTGTCGATAGCCTCTGGCTCATGATTGCGGCCGGCGACAGTTCTGCCGTTGTCGGCGTCAAACCGCCGGGAGCAAGCCGCGGCGTCATTAAGGGTCGTGTCGGCGCCGACCGTAACCTATTGAATCGTGCAGAGCGGGATCTCGAGCGCCTTGGTCTATCGATTGTTGCCAGGAGCGCGACGCTCCCGGCGATGCGTGTGCGCATAGACGGGGTCTCACAACTGGGTCGCCTGCTTGCTGAACCATGGCTCGATTACGTGGAACCGGCGGTCATCCGCGGATCAATCATGCCACAGATTGGTTGCGAGAATCCGGCCTATGACGGTAATCAGCACATGACCTGGGGTGATGTCACAGACATGGTGCCATACACTTACGCCTCCATGGACATTCCTGATGCGTGGGCACTCAGCAGCGGAGACGGAGTTACAATTGGACTAACGGACACGGGAATTTTCGCGAGCAATTCACAGCTCACCACCAATATGACGGCTGGGTATAGCTCGATTCGTACATATGAGTACCTGCACACCAGTAACTATGGCTCGGCGTACATCTCGGACAGTGATTGTTCGCATGGATCGCGCATGGCCGGATCGATTGGTGCTCCACGCGATGGTACTGGGCCAATCGGCGTTGCATGGGGTGCCAATCTTGTGAGTGTGAGGCATAACGATGATGTGGCCACCTTCGACACCTGGTACGCTGTACAGGCCATTGATATGGCCGCTGCGCGGAGCAACATCGTTGTCATGGCCTGGGGCGCGCCGGACTGGTGGTACAACAGTATCGAGGATGCGATCACTTACTGGCATTACAATTGGGATCGGCTGTTTATTGGCGCTGCCGGCACCTACATGGGTTGGGAGCCCTACGAATTCCGCAACAACACATTCTTCCCGGCCGAAGTAGAAGAAGTTGTAGCGGTCACGGCCGTCGATGATCCATTTGGCAACCTCAGCTCGAATGCTGCGCATGGACCGGGCGTGGACATCGCTGCCTTTGCCGGGCAAGTCAGTACCGGCAAAGGCTCGGATTTGACAACGCTGATGGGAACCTCCAACGCTTCGGGTGTTACTGCGGGCGTCGCGGCCATGATCTGGTCCCGCTATCCGTCGATGACCCGCGACCAGGTACGCCATCGACTGTCCCTCACTGCCC
>JBBDWZ010000136.1:25941-30683 GCA_040902615.1 Gemmatimonadota bacterium
GCCCGGGGGGATCCCTTCCAAACAGCGCCGCTAAAAGTCGGGGACACCGGTTACGGCACCGTGAATGCCTATCGTGCATTGGGTGGATTTTGGCACATGAGCCTAGACGGCCCAACCTGCGTGGACGGAAGGGAAGGCACGATCACGTTGACCGCAATCGCGCGGGGCGACGGTCCCTTCACCTACACGTGGAGCAACGGCTCCAATCAGACCAGCATTAACGTCGTCGGACCGCCACGTGGTGAGAGCGCGTACTACTACGTTTACGTGTACGATGCGCTGGAGGGCCGCACACTGGGCGCAGAGCTGAACATCGTCGCCCTCGCGGTCGACGATGAACGGCGATCATGCGACGAAGGGTAAGATTCCTGTAGCTGGTGGCCGGAATCCTTCTGCAAACGCTTGTAGAGGGATTCCGGCCTACCAAAATGCCGTAAGCGAACCCGCTGTTACTACACTCGCCCCATCATCCGCAGGTACTCCCGGTCCCACGCTGCCGGCACGCTCTCGCGCGGTGAATACGGACTCGGCGCGTAACGCCGTGATCCAAGACCGAGCTGACTGCGCGACACAATGTCCCAGTCCTGCCGATTCGTGACATCCCAGAAGCCGATCGCATCCTGGGGATTGAAGTCCGGGTTCTGCTCGTTGTCCGGATGAAACAGCCACTCCGATTCGACCTGCGTGCGATCGACCGACAGCGGCGTCAGGATGTAGTAGTTGACGTAATCCGGCTGCATGCTGAGCAGCATGTTGGGCATGATCGAGTAGTAGAACGCGCGCTGGCGATCGTCGGCGGTCAGCGCTGGATTGACCAGCCGCCCGCACGCACGACCACTGAGCGTTGCGCTCTGGTTGGGCGCCTTGATCTCCATGTAGCCACCCAGAAAGGGACCCGCCGTCAAGTCGTTTGCGCCGCTCTGGTACGGCAGGACGGTGGCCAGCTCGGGATGAATCGCCGGACAGTGCAGGCACTCGGAATAATTCTGGAACACCAGCTTCCAGTTGGCGTGCACGTCGTAGGTCACGCTGTGACCGACTTTCAGGTTGGGTAGATTGAAGCGCGCGAATCGATCGCGCAGCGGCGCCAGCCACTGGTCGAATGGCTGCGGCTCGGCGCCAATATGCACGAAGATGAAGCCCTCCCACTCCGCCAGCGAAGCCTGGTGCAGCGGAAACTCCGCCTTGTCGAAGCCCTCCACCTCGTTCATGTGCGGCGCACCAATCAACCGTCCATCAGTCGAATAGGTCCAGGCATGGTACGGACACTGGATCGTCTCCGAAAAGTGGCCCGTCTCCTCGCGGCAGATACGCGTCCCGCGATGCCGGCAGACATTGAAGAACGCGCGCAGTTTCCCGTCCCGTGAGCGAACGATGATGATCGATTCACCCGCGATGGTGCGCAGCATGTAATCACCTGGGCGGTCGAGCCTGGTCACCCGGCCAGCGAGGTTCCAGTGCCGCGCGAAGATGGTTTCCTTCTCTTCCGCCAGGATGTCGGGCGACGTGTAGTATTCGCCCGGCATCGTGCGCGCCCCCTGCTGGTAACTCGCAACGGTTTTTTGAAAGCTCGCCATAAGACTCGTCCGCTGTTTCCCTCAAGAAAGTATCGAATTCGAAATTGGAATTAATTGGAATTAATTGAAATTGAAATTGAATTGGTGTTCCTCTTTTCTGGTATCAACGATCGTTGAGTATTGTCCGCGCAGCCAGGTGTCCGGAGCCTCCAACAATCGTCCGACCCGGGTGTGATCCGGAACCTCCGAGATACAAACCCGTGATCGGCGTCCTGTAACGTGACCACCCAGCCAGCGGCCGCATGAACAGAATCTGGTCGAGCCCGAACTCACCATCGTCAACGCTGCCCTCCGGCAAACCGAAGCGCTCCTCGAGGTCGGCCGGGGTCAGCACCAGCTGGTGCAGGATCAACTTCGACAGACCCGGTGCGTACTGCTCGAGCAGCCTGATGACATCCTCACCCAGTGCGGCGCGGCGCGTGTTGTCCCAGACACCCTGCTTCAGTGTGTACGGCGCATACTGCATGGTAATGGACATGACGTGTTTGCCCGGCGGCGCTGTGCCAGGGTCGGTCAGCGATGGGATCGTGATTTCGAGCAGGGGCTGCTTCGAGACACCGCCGTGCTTGGCATCGTCGTAGGCCCGCTCGATGTAGTCGAGGGTCGGTGCGATCGAGATGATGCCGCGCAGTGCATCCGGTTCAACGCCCTTGAAACGCGGCAATTCACCGAGTGCCAGGTGGACCCGTGCGCTCACGCCCCGGAACCGGATGTTGCTCACCGCGCGTACCAGCTCGGGATCGAGCTCAGATGGGCTTGCCAGCTCCAGCAGAGTGCTCCTGGCATCCGCGCTGGACAATACGGTGGTTGCACCAATTTCCTCGCCGCTGGCGAGCTGGACGCCGATCGCGCGGCCATCCTTGATGCGGATGCTTTGCACGCGCGTGCCCGTGCGAGTCTGGACCCCGGCAGCCAGGGCGGCCTTCAGCAAGGCGCTTGCAATCGCACTGGCGCCGCCGCGGGCACGCGGCCGCATGCGGAACGCACCGGGCGCACCACCCACGTGGTTGTGCAGCAGTACGAACGCGGTCCCGGCAGATCGCACGCCCTGACAGATGCCGGACACGCCACCCGCACCGATGGTCGCCTTGAGTGATTCGGACTCGAAGGTATCGTCCAGCAGCTCGGCAACCGGCATCGGCAACGTGCGGAGCAGCTCGACCAGGTCGGCCTTGCCCAGCGCTCGCAGCTTGCGACCCATGGTGGCCAGCTCGAGCAAGTTGCGTACGCCCGCACCCATCATGTCCGGTGCAGGTTGGGTGTACAGCACGCCCAGAAAGCCGGCCAGCCTCGACATCGTTTGCGTGAACGCCGGCCATTGCTCCGCGTCGCGCGGCGATTCCTTGCGCAACGCTTCGAGCGTCTTCCGCTGGTCGCTCCACAGTGTGAACGCCGCACCGTCCACACGCGGTGTGACTAGGGCAGTCTCCAGTGGCAGCAATGCCAGTCCGTGACGCGCCAGATCGAGATCACGCATGAGTTGTGGCGAAAGCCAGCCGCTGTCGATCGCTACAGGCTCGATGCGGTAGCCTGGCGCGAGCTCTTCGGAGACCGCAGTGCCGCCCATCTGTGCGCGTTCATCGATCACGAGTACACGCTTGCCGGCCTTGGCCAGGTACACAGCGGCGGTGAGCCCGTTCAGGCCGGCGCCGATCACGATGACATCGTAGCCCGCCATCAGACGCCGTCCGCAATCATGCGCAACGCAGCCAATCGGCCGGATGCGCCCATGATGCCGCCGCCGGGATGGGTTCCGGAGCCGCACTGGTAGTAGCGCTGCACCGGTGTGCGATAACTCGCCCATGCGTGCGCCGGCCGCAGGAAGAACAGCTGATGCAGCGACAGCTCGCCGGCAAAGATGTTGCCTTCGGACAATCCCGTGATACGCTCGATGTCGGCAGGCGTGATCACCTGACGATGCAGAATCGCCTGCTTCAGATTGGGTGCATACTCGGCCACCGTGTTCACTACAGCATCGCCGAATGCTTCGCGCTTCTGGTCGGTCCAGCCGCCATTCACGTTGAATGGCGCATACTGCACGAAGATCGACATGACGTGTTTGCCGGGTGGCGCCATGCCGGGATCGATCATCGACGGCACCACGATGTCCATGTACGGACGCTTCGAGAATTCGCCGTACTTGGCATCATCGTAGGCACGTTCGAGGTAGTCGTAGCTGGGACTGATCGAGATGGCACCGCGCAAATGCTCGCCTGCCCCCGGCAAACACGTGAAATTGGGCGCTTCACTCAAAGCGAGATTTACCTTGCCGGAGGAGCCGCGGAACTTGTAGCGCTTGACCGCGGTGACCAGATCGCCAGGGAGCTGTTTCTCATCCAGCAACTGTAAGAACGTGCGACGCGGATCCAGGCTGGATACCACCGTCTTCGCACGGATTTCATCGCCGTTCTCGAGCACGACGCCCGACGCTTCGCCATTCTTCACCAAAACTTTCGCTACCCCGGCATTTAGTCGCACCTCCGCCCCAAAGCTGCGCGCAGCGGAAGCGCAGGCCTCGCTCACCGACCCTGTTCCTCCCTTGGCGAAACCCCACGCGCGGAATGCACCATCGATCTCGCCCATGTAATGGTGCAGCAGCACGTACGCCGTCCCCGGCGATCGTGGGCCGAGGAACGTGCCGATGATGCCGCTCGCCGACTTGGTGGCCTTGAGCGGCTCGAATTCGAACCACTCATCCAGGAAATCGGCTGCACTCATGGTCATGAGCTTGAACAGCGCGTGGAAATGCTTCTCCTCGAGCTGACGGAAGTGACCGCCAAATTTTGCCATCTGGCGCAGCTCGCGCGGCGAGAGCGATGTCGGGTCGGGCGGCAGCATGCTGAGCATCGGCCGGACCGCCATCGCCATGTGATGCATCAGGTGACCAAACCGATCGAGCGCCTCCGAATCGGTCGCCGAATGGCGCAGCAGGTCCCGCCGTGATCGATCCTTGTCGCCCCACTGCGCGAGGTAGTCACCATTCGGCAGTGGCGTAACCGTGCTCTCGAGCGGCAGGATCTGCAGACCGTGTTTGGGCAGTTCCAGATCGCGAATGATCTCAGGCCGCAACAGGCTCACCACGTAGGAGAACACCGAGAACGTGTAACCCGGAAAAATCTCCTCGCTCACTGCTGCCCCGCCCCCCACCTCGCGCTTCTCCAGCAC
>JBBDWZ010000137.1:0-30417 GCA_040902615.1 Gemmatimonadota bacterium
TGTGAGGACGTTGTCAGCATCCCGCTGGCAGCAACTCGTATAAGTAGCCCCAAGCACGTTGGTGCTGGCGTGGCGCGCAGCTACACTTATTCGCGTTATGCCGCATTAACAGTCGATTTATCGAACCATGACTAGTACTCGAACGCTCACAATTGCCAGTGCCATGGCGGCGCTGTTTCCTGCTGCATCGCAGGCACAGGAAGCGGCTCCCCTTGTCGGATTCGTGACGGTCGATGGTCACCGTATGCGCGTGCGAACCTCTGGCCTGCAAGCTCGCACACCGGGCGGTCCCGTCGTGGTCTTTGAAGCTGGCGCCACAAACACGCTGGACGCATGGCAGGCCGTGTTCTCGGCGCTGGTCGGCAGCGTTCCGCTTGTCGCTTACGATCGCTCCGGGCTCGGCGAATCCGCATGGGACGGGCAGACGCCGACTCCGCGTCACGTTACGGGTAAGCTGCGCCGTCTTCTCCAAGCGGTTGGTGCTAGTCCGCCATATCTTCTTGTTGGACACTCCTGGGGCGGCAGCCTGATGCGCTTTTTTGCCGGGTATTCCCTAATGAAATCGCCGGAGTTGTCTACGTCGATCCTGGGCCCCTGATTACCCAATCGACTGCCGATGAACTCGCTCCATTCAATTGAGATCGGTGCCGGGCGTGCGGGCTATGAAGCGTTCTGGTCACTTTATGGTTCGCTGATGGAAAGGGCGGCGCCGGCGGCTCGGGCAGAGTTTAGTGTCTACCACAGCCTGATGAGTCGCGAGGTAGCGGATCGCGATCTACAGCCAGCCCCAAGGGTGCCAACGGTCGTCATTGTCGCGGCAAAGCCATATCCGGCTCTACCAGGCCTGCCATTTGATCCGCAAAGGTACTTCGAGGCGGATCTGCATCATCGCATCAACGTGCTGCGAGAATGGGCATTGCACGCTGACCAAAGCGCGCTTGTGATTTCCAACAGCACTACGCACGCCGTACCAAGGGAAGACGCTGAAATCGCGTGGGCAGTGAAACGCGTTCTCTCGTCGGTTAATGGCAAGTAATCTGAACGGCATGCGGAATAACGAGGCAATGCACTGACAGCTGTCGCGATTCGGAGGCGTCGGCGTTGCCTTACTCTGGTCGGCCTAATCAATCTCCCAGTGATCGGACCTGCTCATGACGATCTTTGAACACCTATCCGTGTTCGTGTCGATCATCCTCGGTTTGGCTGTCGTCCATTTACTCGGTGGTGTATCACTTATTCTGGATGCCCGCATCAGAGCCAAGGTTTACTGGATTCACCTGCTGTGGACCGCGAACATGCTGTTCCTGATTGTTCTGGTCTGGCTGGGGAACTTCGTTCTTGCGCCCGTCACGGTTTTCAGCGCAGCGCACTTCCTGAATCTACTCGCCTATTCGATGGTCATCTACCTGATGAGCGGCTTACTGTTTCCCGTCCATGGCGAGGAGGTGGCGGACTTTCGTGAGCATTTCTTCGCGAACCGAGTGACGTTCTTCTCGCTTGGTGTTCTCTTCGTGGTCACGGATGCACTCGACGGCTTCCTTGAGCACCGGGCCACGCGGGTCGCGCTCAACCCTGGCCAATACGCCACACTCGCAGTTTGGCTCGTGCTGTTCGTGATCGGCCATCGCACGTCAGCCGAGCGCTTTCACGGAGTGGCCGCTATAGTCTTCTTCCTGGGGCTGGTCGGCTTCATGGAGAGTTTGGTGCGGTACGGCATTGTGTCACCGTAATTGCGCTATGCCAGCGTCCGACGCCTTCGATGGTCGGTGCTGCTGCCCGTGCTTCGGTAGCGGCGCCCTCGCCGCCGCATTTGATTGAACGGCCACGGCGATTTGTCGTTAGGCAATGTTACCTTAGGTGACGGTCGGGTCCTCCATCCGAAAGGCCGGCGCATAACGCCTTGCTTTTCGTCCGCAAAGCGAGTTGGTTGCGACAATGAACGAACGCGCGGACGCCGACTCTTCGCTCATCCCGGAGCCGGTCGACCTGCAGGCGGCATCGCCGGCGTTTCGGCGGTTTTACCACGTGCACTTTGTCGACACCATACTGCTCCTGCGAAACGAAGTGGACTTGGACTTTGCGAGTCGCCTGACTGCGAATGAACTGGCATTGGCGCGGCGGCTGCTACGGGCAAATCTTCAGGTCAGCGTGTACCGCAATTCGGCGGCGCTGCTGAATGACCGCGAGGCGATCCCGATCCTCGAGCAGCTGGTGGAGCAAGCGAAGCAGCTCACCGAGAAGATCGACATCGCGCGTGCGCTCTGGATCCTGGATCGATCGCCGATCTACCCGAGCCTGATCGATCGGCTGGTGCGCGGGCGTAATGCGGCGCTCAAGCAGCAACACATTTACGACATCCTTCAGCTGGCCGATCGCCGCGCCATCGATCACCTCTACACGCTGGCCCAGGATCAGGACGAGGCCGTGCGCGACCTGGCGATCTTCCATCTCACCGATCTGGCCAACGCCTGGAAAGGCCGGTGGCTGAACAATGAGAGCACCAGGACGCCCGACCTGGAGTACTTCCTGCAGCGGCGGGAGAGTTCGCGGTTCATCAAACGCATGCTGAAGGAACTGCGAGAGTGGCACGATGCGCGGCCGCTGGTATCGTAAGGGATGACACGCCGCCTAAGGACAACGGTGAAACACGCGCGAGCCTTGACCGTCGGATTGCCGTTTGCATTGGTCGCAGCGGCTCCAATGCGTGGCCAGGGTGCAGTGAGTGCAGAGAGCGGTGTTGATCCCGCCTCACCGGTGCCTGGTCCAGCGATGACTCTGTGCTCGATGCCTTTCAATGGCAGGTACTCATGGTACGGCCTCTGATCGTCATGATCGCTGCAGCAGTCGGCGCGTCCGGTCTTCGTGCGCAAATACCGAGTCACGTGTCGCGCGACGACCGCGTCGTGATCTACAGCCCGCACTTCGATGCTCCGGCGCGGGCCTGGGGCGGGCTAAGCTGTCCCGCGGGGCCCTTCGCCCTCTACGGTTTCGAAACCGAGACACGCAGCTCGGCACCGACCGAATTGCTGGTGCGTGTTTTCGGGTTTTTAGAGGATCGCAGAGGCGGCAAGCCTTCAGATCGGCGTGGCCGGCGATGTAGACGAGCATGAGGTGCTCTTCCTCTGGATTTACGACGTCTGGACGACGCTGTGGGGAAAGCAGTTCGCGGACGAGCAGGTTATGGTCGAGCGAGCTCGCCGCGGGCCGTACCCGCGTGCATGGGACGCCGTTGGCGTTGAGCGCGAGCGAGCGGGCGGCAACGTTCCGGCGATTGCGAGATCGTAAGGTGAATCGGTGAAAAATCAAACAGCTTTGCGACGTTCTCGCGGTGTGATGCTTTTCGGTGCCATAGCTCATCGCCTCGGTCTGCGGGTCAGCACCAGACCGCGCCGCGTTGTCGCAATGACACCACGCCGACACATCACCAGTTTTGTTGCGGCGGCGGCTCTGCTTGTTCTGTCTGCTTGCATGGACCGGGATGCGCAGCAGCTCGAAGTCGTCGTTCAGCGACATACGCCCGGCAAACACGTCGCGTTCAGTCGAGACGGTCGATACTTCGCAACCACGACGGAATACCCGGGCAGGACATTGCTCTGGGAAACCGCGAGCGGAAGATTGGTGCGCGAGTTCGAGCCTGCCAATCAGCTCGCAAGTGAAAATTACCGGACCGGCGGCTATTCACATGGCTCGCGTTTCGGCAGCTGGGGCTACGACGTGGCGTTTAGCCCGGATGGTCGCTACCTCGCTTCGGTTCCGATGTCACTCCGTTACCATGTGAACAACGGTGGGTGGTGGGCGGATGCTCCCGTAGTGTGGAACCTCGCGACGGGAGAGCCATTGGCACCGCGCAGCCATTGGGAGCGCGAAGACTTACTGCTTGTGAATCCAGACCTTCCCTGGACGGCGCCCGAGCTCGTCGCCTGGACCGTGGTCGACACCGATTCGGCGGCGCGGCGGTTGCGCTCGTACAAAGGGCCCGCGCAGGCGATCAGCAAAGCTGCACGTGTCGGCGTTGCCGTCGACAGTACGCGTTCCAAGGTCACGATCCTGGAGCTGCCCACGAATCGCGTGCTCAGTCAGCTCCCGCCCGAGTATCGGAGCGTTTGGAGGTATGCTTTGAGTGCGAATGGCAGCTTACTCGCGCTGCCCGACACGACTGGCGCGATGATCGTGTGGAATCTCCCGGCCATGGGCCGGATTCAATTGGACAGCGGTGGGCCCGGTGTAGGTGCAGTGTTGTTCAGCCCGGACGATCGCTACCTCGCCGTTGCGCGCGGCGGCACGTTCTCGGTCTACCATACGACCGACCTGTCACTCGCGATGCGTGACTCTTTAACCGGCACCGGAGTCATTGCTGAGCTCGCGTTCAGCTTCGATGCTCAGTTCCTGGCTGTAAACGGTTCGACGCTGCGCATTTACAACACGCAGTCCCGCGCGTTGCTGCACGACAGTATCGGCACGCGCATGAGCTCCATCGAAAGCTGGGCCGCGCACGACACGATGCTCGCGGTAGCGCGCGGCAGCACAGTCGAGCTGTGGCCGCTCGGCGAGGGTGCACCCTACACGATCGCGAGCGAGATCGAAAGTGTCGCATCACTGGCTTTCAGTCCTGACGCCACGCTATTGGCTGCGGGAACGATATACCGCGGTACGATCGGACGATATACCGGTACTCTGAATGGCAATCTGCACCTGTGGGATGTGGGGCAGCGCCGTCGTTTACTTGGAGATTCCGCAGGGCTCGGTACCACGGACGTGCGCTTCGGGCCCGATGGCAGGCAGGTGCTTGCAATTCAGTACAATGAGAACACGCCCGAGTCAGAGCCATGTCCGCCGGATGAATATTGCGGCCCGCCGGAAGAACTCGACTACGACGTCGTCCTGACACGGCTCGACCTGCGCACGCTCGCGCAGAGGCAGCTGCGGGTACTTGGTCATACCGGAATGGATGAGAGCGCAAGCGCGTACATTAGTGAGCGTGCGGATCGCGTGGCGGTTAGAACCGGATCAGGCGGTGCCATGGTCGAGGTCGGCACGCTGCGAAACCTGCCCACATTTCACGCTGATTCGGTCATGGCCCTCACCTACAGTGCATTCCCGCGTGGCTGCCGTGACCAGCCATCAGATCTGGTTCGCTTCACGCGCGACTCGAAGCACGCGGTCGTGCTGAGTCACGGTACCGCAACGCTGATCGATGCGGTCACCGGCAAGGTGCTCGTAAGAGCCGACTCGGTGTTTCGAACACATGAGGAAGGTGCCAGCGCCGCAGCGTTTGCACCGGACGGCACGCTGCTGCTGATCACGTGTGATGTGTCGACCGAGGGCGGCAGTCGGCTGAAACGCGTGCGCACAAGCGCTCATGATACATTGCCCTCGCTTCACCGCCGCGATGAGCCAAGCGATGATGTGCTCTTCAGGAAGGACGGGTCGTTCTTTACGCGCGACGGCAATGTCATCACGTTGTACAATGCTGCAGGAGTTCGACTCGGCATGCTGCTGCGCGCGCTGTCGGGTGACTGGCTGGTCGTAACGCCGGACGGCTTTTATGATGGCAGCGCGGCAGGACTCGAGCTGGTTGCCTGGCGTGTCAATGGACGCCTGATTTCCACGCGCGAGTTGCCTGCCGATCGACGCGTCCGAGGTTTACTGCGAAGGCTTTTGAAATAAAAGACACCAACGCAGCGACATCAGGAACCTTACCGCGCAGCAAGGTCCTCAGCGCGAATAACCCGTGACGGCTTCAATCGGCCGGGGTAGGAAAGGCCAAACCGTCAGACAAGGGGTCCAGACATGAGAACGCCCATTCATTGTGCAGGAGCCGCCGTCATTCTGTCGATCGGCATTCTTGGTGCATGCGCACCTGCCGCAAGCCGCGCCGCGGGAGTGGATCGCACGCTGATCACGGCCGAGGACATCGAGAAGAACCCGAATGAGCCGATTGAGAACCTGATCCAGCGCAAGGTGCCGGGTGTAGTGGTTACTCGCGCCGCGGACGGCAGCATTGCGCTGCAGATCCGGGGCGCATCGACGATCAACGGCGAGATTACTTCACCGCTTTATGTAGTGAACGACCTGCCCTTCGATCCGGGTCCCGGCGGCGCGCTGACCGGGATCAACCCGCGGAACATCGTGTCGATCAAGGTGCTGAAGGGCGGCGATGCGTTGTACGGCGTGCAGGGCGCGAACGGTGTCATCGTCATCAAAACGAAGTAGGTCCGCTTTTCGTTGCCAACGGGTCAAAACTGCGCGCGAGGCAGCGCTTCTCGAGCGGGGCTAGGGCTGCTTTCCCCTGCGCTGGAATGCTCTCACCACGAGCACCACCGCGCCGGCAACGAGCAGCCAACCGATGACCACACCACCCGGCGCGTCGTCGGCCTCGGCGTAGCGGGCAAGTGCGACGCCGCTGGCAGCGATGACGAGAGCGAAAAGCAGCATCGCAATGGTTTTCATCATGTTTCTCTCCCACAGTTGAACCCCCCGCACCGATCGTCCGTGGCGCGTTGACCACAGAGTACTCTACAGTGCAAAGTACAACCCGCTCCACGAACCCACAAGAGCGCCAATTGGGAAGGAACGTGGCCTCCCATCGCGCTTCCCCTTGCGTGGCGAGGGGCAACGCTTTTATCCTCCCTTGTGTCACAAGGGTAAGGGGGCAAAATGGCCGACACCGAAATCGATCTTCTGCGCAGCAGCCTGGATTTGCTGGTCCTCAAGGCACTCTCGTGGGGACCGATGCACGGCTATGGCATCAGTGAGTGGATAGAGGACGCCACCTCGTCGCTCCTGCTGCTCGAGGAGGGCACGCTGTATCCGGCGCTTCACCGCCTGGAGCGACGCGGCTGGCTCACGAGTGAATGGGGCGTGTCGGACAACAACCGTCGCGCGAAATTCTACCGCCTCACCACCGCGGGCCGCGCACGTTTCCGCGCCCAGGCGCCGCTCTGGCATCGCCACGCCGAAGCGATCGCCGTGGCGCTCCGGCGCAGATCGGTGCAACCGTCATGACGTTGGCGCCGGGCTGGCGACGTCTCTTACGACTCAAGCTCGGAGCTCGGTCCATCGAGCGGGACGTCGACGATGAGCTCGCATTCCACCTCGCGATGCGCGAGGAGAAGCTGCGCCGACTCGGTCTCGCGCCGGCCGCGGCGCGCGCGCGCGCGCAGGATCGCTTCGGCGACAAGGTCGCCATTCGCAACGAATGTCTCACCATCGACCGGCACTACGCTCGCGAGGTACGTCTAATGGAATGGCTCCATTCGGTTCGGTCGGACTTCCAGTACGCGCTGCGCATGTTCCGGCGCATGCCGACGTTGACCGCGGTTGCAACGATCACACTCGCACTCGGCATCGGCGCGACCACGGCGATGTTCACGCTCGTGAACAGCATCCTGCTGCGCCCGTTGCCGTATCCCGAGTCTGATCGGATCGTCCGGGTGATCCAGTCATACCCGGAGATTGGGCTGGATACCTGGGGTCTCAATCAGATGAACATCGCGCAGTACCGCGATCGCTCCACGGATTTCGCATCGTTTGCCGGGATTCGGGGTGGCAGCGTGACGGTGCAGGGTCCGGAAGGACCGCAACGGCTTTCGATTCTGCTGGTCACGTCGGACTTCTTCCGGGTGATTGGTGTGGGGCCGGCGATGGGTCGGCCGTTCACTGCCGAGGAGGATTCGCCCGGCAATAACACCGTGATCATTCTCAGCCACGGCACTTGGCAGTCGCGATTCGGCGGCGATCGGTCGATCCTCGGCACTTCCATCGACATCGACGGGCAGCCGGTGCAGGTGGTCGGTGTAATGCCCGCGAGCTTTGCGTTCCCGCGATCTGAGATCGGCGCGTATATGCCGATGGGCCTGGATCCACTGCGGCGGTTCGGGTTCACGAATTCTGGAATCGCGCGGCTCAAGCCGGGCATAACGCCGGAGCACGCCGAGCGGCAGACCACGGCAATCATGTGGGATTGGTCGCGCGAGCAGAACGTCGCCGACGGGGCCATCGATCCCAGCCGGACCCGCATGAAGACGATCGTGCGGCCGCTGCACGTGGCCATCACCGGCGCCAGCGCGCGTCCGTTGACCGTTCTGCTGGCCGCGGTCACACTCATTCTCCTGATCGCGACGGCGAACGTGGCTACACTCCTGTCAGGCCGCGCCACGGCGCGCCAGCGGGAAATCACGCTGCGCACAGCTCTGGGCGCGAGCCGGAAGCGTGTGCTTCGCCAGCTGCTCACTGAAAGCGTTGCCCTCGCGCTCCTTGGAGCCGTCCTCGGGGTGGCGCTGGCGATCCTTGCCGTACGCTTTTTCACGCACTCGAGTCTGGCCACTCTTCCACGCATCGACGCGGTGGCGGTGGACGGCCGAGTGCTCGCGTTCACACTCGCGGTGTCGGTCGCGAGCGGGCTTCTGTTTGGACTGCTTCCCGCGATCCACGCAGGCCGCACGCAGTTGGCGTCGGGCCTCATGGCCGGCCAGCGTGAAAGCGCGCGTGGCGGCTCGCGGAAAGCCAACAACGCGCTCGTGGTGGCGCAGTTGTCACTGTCCGTCGTGCTGCTGATCGCGGCGGGTCTGGTGCTCAAGAGCTTCCAGCAATTGACGCAGGTCGATCTGGGCTTTCAGCCGGAGGGCGTTACCTCGATCGAGCTGCCGCTGCCGCAACGCATCGCGACGGCTGCAGCGGCGACCAACACGTTTGTGAATGCCACGCTCTCGCGCGTGCGTGCGATCCCTGGCGTGCAAACCGCTGCGCTGACCTCGGCGTTGCCGATGGGTGGCAACTCCGACATGGATGGCTACCTGATCGAAGGCCGTCCGGTGCCCCAGAGCGGCAACGAGGACCAGACCTATCGGGTCGCGGTGAGCCCGGATTACTTCAAGACCCTGGGCATTCCGCTGCAGTACGGTCGTGACTTCGCCACCAGCGACGACTCGACGAGTCTGGCCGTGGCCATCGCCGACGCCACGTTCGCCAACCGCTACTGGAAAGGCGCGGATGCAATCGGCAAACGCGTTCGTACCGGCGGCGACACGACCTGGTACACAATCATCGGTGTGGCAGGAACAGTCCGCGACGGAGATCCGGCTCTTCCGCCTGAGCCGCACCTGTACTACAGCGTCCCGCAGGTCGGCGGCAATCCGCTGTCATTGGTGATGCGCACGAACGGACCCAGCGCGAGCGTGATTGCGGCGGCGCGTAGCGCAGTCGCCGAAGTGGAGCGCGCCATACCCCTCGACGATGTGAAGACGCTGTCCAGCATCATCGATCAGACGTTCGCGACGCGGCGTCTGACCAAGATCCTGCTCGGCGGCTTCGCGCTCCTGGCGCTGCTGCTGGCGGTCGTCGGCATCTACGGTGTCATGTCGTTGCACGTGGCCAATCGGCGCCGCGAGTTCGCTATCCGTCTGGCCATTGGCGCGGAGCCGCGCGCGCTCGTGCGTCTGGTGCTCCGCGAAGGAGCTCTGCTCGCGGGACTCGGCGTGGCCATCGGCATAGCCGGTGCGATCGCAGTCACCCGCTTCCTCGCGAGTCTGTTGTACGATGTGAGTCCCACAGATCCGGCCGTGCTCCTGGCATTGCCGCTCCTGCTGGCGGCTGTGGCACTCACGGCGAGTTACGTACCCGCCCGACGCGCGGCGAAGAGCGATCCATTGAGCGCGCTGCGAGCTGACTGAATCGCGCCCGATCTGCAGCGAAGGATCTCCGCGCGGCACGTAATGCCCAGAACTGGTGACTATTGCCGCGCTGGCGGGTGGTTCCTGGCCGGCGCAAACCTGCCTTTCGCGCTCAGTGATATCGCGAATACCCGTTTTCGCCCCCGAGTGGGGGCAAATCCAGCTTTGAGTGAATCTGCGTGGCGGTGAGTGCTGGATTTGCCCGCCCCATCAAGACAAATCCGCATGTAGTTTCCCGCCGGGCCGCGAACGCCATGTTTTGCACCGGACGAGGCGCGCGCTCCAGCAGAGAATCGCGGAGGCCTGCGACAGTCCGCCTTCACTGCATGCACCGGATCCAATCGCGACGCTCTCCACGCGGGCAGGAGCGCCGCGGTCGTGCCGGCAATTCCAGGACTCGAAGAGCATTTGCTGAGACGCGCGCAAATCGCACGACGCTTAACCCATGATTCGGTGACCGCACGACGGTACCTCTTGCCTCGCTTGCATTTCTCAGAGTACTTTATAGAACAAAGTCTCACTACCGAAATCACGCCTGCAGGAGGACAGCGATGAATCAGCCGCGGGAGCCCGGTCCGTTCGGTGAGGTGAGACTGTCCGCGCTCGATAACGCGACGCGTTGATTGGCCAAAATTCGGCCGCGATTTCGCAGTCATCGTGGTGGGCGTACTGGTAGCTCCTGGCCCTGCCGCTCCTGCTGGCGGCCGTGGCACTCACGGCGAGTTACCTTCCCGCGCGGCGTGCGGCGAAAAGCGACTCGTTGACTGCGCTGCGAGCAGACTGAGTCGCGTCCTAATCGGACTACCTCTCGCGTGCCGGCGGTTTCTTCACTGCCGTCTTCTTGCTCGTGCTCTTCTTCACGGGGGTTTTTGGGTTTGTGGTCTTTACGGGAGCAGCTTTCTTCGGAGCAGCTTTCTTCGGAGCAGCTTTCTTGGGAACTGCGTCCTTCGGTGCGTCTTTCTGAGCAATCTTTTTCCCGGACGCAAGCGGCTCTGCGGGTACACCCTCCGGTACGGCTGGAGCGGACACCACGGGTGATGCAGGCGCCGCCGGCGCGGCGATCCCCAGTTTCTTCAGCTGTTTGGTCGCGGCTCGGCGTTCCGCGCGATTGCCGCTTTGCGCGAGCTCTTGCAGCTCCTGGAGATCCGCATCCGTAGACTTGTAGTCACCGCGCGCCGTGCGCCCCAGAACGCTGTCAATCGGGAATGGGGATGTATTGGGTGGCCCGGGCGGCCGTGGATTAACGGCTCCGCGAATTCCCATCGCCATCGCAGCTCCTTGATTCGATGCGGCCAACTGACCACGCTACGGCGGCTACTCGTTATCACGCAAGGAGTGATGCCGTGCCGTTAAAGGGCGCCAGAGAGCGGCTGGGCGATCCAATCGCCTGATCGTATAATTGCCCAATCGGAGGCAATCATGGATTCAGTCGATCGTCGGAGTTTCCTGAAAGCCGGCGCAGCCGGTCTCGCTGCACTGCCCGCCGCACGTGCTGTCCTTGGGGTGTCACTGCTGGACGAACTGCCGGGCGCCTACGGCCTCCAGGCCGTGCCGTTCACCAGCGTGGACATCACGGATGCGTTCTGGCGTCCGCGCATGGAAGCCAATCGTGCCGTATCGCTCCAGCACTGTTTCGACCGATTCGAGGGCGGCAACGAGTTCAGCGTTTCCAAGCTGGTCGAGGCAGCGGCGTACGTGCTGACCAAGCGACCGGACACTACGCTGCAGGCCTATGTCGATCAGCGAGTCGATCGCATGGTGGCAGCTATCGATCGGCGCATCGAGAACCCGCAGCAGGCCGTCCGCGTTTCAGGCCATTTCTTCGAAGCGGCAGTTGCGTATCACCAGGCAACTGGCAATCAGAATATCCTGAATGCGGCACGTCGTGCGGCTGACCAGATCGACCAGGGATATGGTCCGGGCAAGGCCACGTACATCTCGGGCCACGAAGGTCTCAAGATCGGGCTGATCGCCTTGTATCAAGCGACCGGCGAGGAGCGCTACTACCGGTTGGCGCGCTTTTTTGCCGATGAGCGTGGCAAGGACGACTACCCGCGCACAGGCGAGTACGCGCGCGATCGCACGTACGCGCAGGACCACATGCCCGTCGTCAAACAGAAGGACGCGGTTGGCCACTGCGTGCGCGCAACGTTCCTGTACATCCCAATGACGGACATCGCGGCGCTGGATCAGAGCAAGCAATATCGCACGGCGGTGCACCGAATCTGGTCGGATGCCATCGAGCGCAAGACTTATGTCACGGGCGGCATCGGGTCCATCCGCTTCCATGAGAAGTATGGCGCGGCCTACGAGCTGCCCAACCTGAGCGCCTGGAATGAGACGTGTGCAGCCTACGGCAACGTGGTGTGGAACCACCGGCTGTTCCTGCTCGAGCGCGACGCGAAGTACATCGATGTGATGGAGCGGGTGCTTTATAACGCGCTGCTGGTGGGTGTGTCGCTCAGCGGCGATCGCTTCTTCTACCAGAACCCGCTCATATCCTTTGGCGATTATGCGCGCTTCGAATGGATCAACACGCCCTGCTGCCCGCCCAACGTCGTGCGGCTCATCGCGTCGCTGGGCAGTTATCTGTACGCCAACGACGAGCGCAACCTGTACGTGAATCTCTTTGCAGACAGCAGTGCCAAGGTCAATCTGGCAGGCAGCACGGTGCGCATACGTCAGGAAACACGCTATCCATGGGACGGGAAGATCCGGCTCTCGGTGGATCCAGCAACACCCGCCGAGTTCACCGTGCACGTGCGCGCGCCTGGCTGGCTCCGGGGCGAAGTTATGCCCGGCGAGCTGTATGAGTGTGTCAACGCCCGCGCAGACAACCCGCGCGTGACAGTCAACGGCGCCGCGGCACGCAACCCAGTCGACGACAGGGGATACCTGCAGCTCAACCGACGCTGGCAGGCCGGCGATGTCGTGGAGATCGATCTGCCCATGCCGGTGCGCGAGATCACGGCACGCGCCGAAGTGAAGGACGACCGCAGGCGTGCAGCGCTGCAGCGCGGTCCGCTCGTCTACTGCGCAGAATGGCCCGACAACAACGGCCACGCGCTCAACATCGTGGTGCCGCCGGGCGCCACCTTTGGTACGGAGTTCAGGCCGGACCTGTTGGGCGGCGTACAGGTGATCACGGGCAGCGTGCAAGCCATCGAACGAGCCGATGGATCCACGCGCGTCGTGCCGCACAGGCTGATCGCGATTCCGTACTACGCATGGGCGAATCGCGGCATGGGCGAAATGGCTGTGTGGCTGGCGCGCGACCCGGACACCGCCTGGATCGCGCCCGTGCTACCCGACAGCATCGCGCGCATCATGCACTCGGGCGGCGTGCAAAAAGGTTGGACCGGCTACAACGATCAGAACGATGACCTGGGCGCGGTCTACGACGGTCGCGAGCCGCTCAATTCGGCCGATCAGTCGCATCGCTTCTTCCGTATGCGCCCGCCAGTGGGTCAACCGGCCTGGCTGCAGTACGATTTCAAGCAACCGATGAAGATCTCGTCGACGCGTGTGTACTTCTTCGACGACAAGCGCTTCTGCAAGCTGCCTGCATCGTGGCGTTTACTTTATCTCGGCGACGAGGACTGGAAGCCGGTGGACGCTCGCAGGACTTACCAGGTGAAGAAGGACGCATACAGCGAGATGGCCTTCACGGCGGTCATGGCCACGGCCGTTCGCATCGAAGTCGAGCCGCAGACCGTGGCGTACAAGTCCGGCGACATCGGGCCGCCCGCTGCGATGTTCCTCACCGAAGACACCGCCTGGCGCGAGTTCGGTGTGATCGAGTGGGAGGTGAAGTAGTTGGCGGCCATTACAATCACGCATCGACGACGTGCCCCGGAACGCACCTGCGGAAGAACCTCGAGGACGGGACATTGCGGCGAATGGTCGCCTTGGCTGGCCGTTGAGGGCGAAGTTCGCGATCGTTGAACACGCGGAGTGGGTTCGCGAAGTTTACCCGCGTCAGGGGCGCATACATCGCGAAGGGACGGGCGGGCATCGCGCGTAAGCGATGATTGCCCGCTATACGGGAGCAAGTCCCGCGAACCCTTGGCGACAGGAGCGCGAGATACGTGCTTTGCCCTCGCATGAAACGTCGCGGGGCGCTCGCGGCAGCTCGCGACCCGAGTGACAGCCCGGCGGGACCCACCCGCGCGGGCCGTCGACTCGACCACTTAGCAGCCCGGATCCGCAGCCGGCACTGTGATGGGCGCGCCCGGCGGGATGTTGAAGCGCGTCACCAGCACGACTGCCGGCGTTGCACTCACGACGACTGCGCGATGCACTTCATCGGCAATCTCGAAATAGGCATCACCGACCCGATAGACCGGCGTTTCGAAGCAGCCCTGCTGCTGGTTGACGCGCTGCAGTTTGATCTCGCCGTCGAGCACGTAAATGAAGCTCGGCCCGGGGTGCGTGTGCCAGGGACCATTGCCAGGATTGAAGACGCTGCGCTGGAACACGATGTCCTTGCGCGCCTTGGAATGCATCAGGAAGTCGGGCAGCTGCTGGATCTTGTAGTCATCGAGCGACGCGCGAAACGTGAAGGGCGTGAGGTCGGCAGCGACGCTCATGGCCGGGCCGCCGCCGTGCACACCGTGGTCCATGGCGCCAGCATTCAGGGCGGGCGCGGTTGGCGCGGGTGACGCGTCATCGCAGGACGCGAGCAGGAGGCAGGTAATCAACAGCAGGCCGGTCCGGGTTACGGTTGCGTACATGTACATTCCTCCAGGAAGCGGTGTTGAATCGTTCGCGTCGACGCCGGCCGTGCCTTGCAGCGGCCGGGACGCGAGCCTATCCTAGTCCGGAGGTATCGTCCCCGAATCGCGCTCCAATCATTCTTCTCTCGACCGCGGTAACGTGTTCTCTCTCAAGCTGTTCGGCGGAGCAATCGTCGAAGGTCCGCAGGGCCAGGTGCGCGGCCGGCTCGGCCAGAAGCGGCGTATTGCGCTCCTGGCCACACTGGCCGTGGCACGCGGGCGCCCCCTAAGCCGCGACAAACTGCTGGCCCTGTTTTGGCCCGATGCCGATGAGGAGCGGGCGCGGCACAGCCTCGCCGATGCTGCCTATCACGTGCGGAAGGCACTGGGTGACGACGCGCTGATCTCCGCCGGGGACGATCTGCTGCTCAACACGGAACGGGTCCGCAGCGACGTGCAGTCGTTCGAGGACGCGTTGGCTGGTGGTGATCTGCAGGCAGCGGTCGCGCAGTATACCGGACCGTTGCTCGATGGCTTTTACCTCGATGACGCACCCGAATTCGAGCGCTGGTGCGATCGTGAGCGCGACCGGCTGTCTCGCGCGTACGCCGGTGCGCTCGAGCAGCTCGCTGAAGCGGCCAGCGCCGGAGGTGACGCAAGGTCCGCCGTCGATTGGTGGCGGGCGCTGAACGCTCAGGATCCGTACAATGCGCGCGTGGTGATGCGATTCATGGAAGCGCTCGATCAGTCGGGCGACCGCGTCGCCGCCATACACCAGGGCCGCGCATTCGCCACGCTGATGCAGGCAGATGTGGGCGTCGATGCAGACGCTGCCGTGCTCGCGCTGATCGAACAGCTCAAATCCACTCGGGACCTCACGCCGCGCGCGATGCTGCCCGGGCCGGTGGCAGATCCGCCGCCAGAGCCCCCGTCACAGCACGCGGTAGTTTTATCGCCGGCGCAGAGCGAGGCTGCCCGGCGGCGCCCACTGCCAAAGCGCCGGGTTCGAGCCCTGATCGGAGCCGCGAGCGCCATCGCAATCGCGGTGAGCATGGCGGCCGCGTTATCCCTGCGGGACAGCGCACCCACCGATGCCCGGACCATAGCGGTGCTGCCGTGCGCAAATCTCAGCGGCAACCCAGGCCAGGAATTCTTCAGCGACGGCCTCACCGAGGAACTGATCACCGCGCTGTCACAAGTACAGTCATTGCGCGTGGTCGCACGCACATCCGTCTTCGCGTACAAACAGGAAACGCGGGATGTGCGCGAGGTCGGTAAGGCGCTGAATGTGGCCACCGTGCTCGAGTGCAGCGTGCGACGAGTTGAGGGTCTTGTGCGCGTGACCGGGCAGCTGATCTCCACGTCGGACGGTATTTACCTATGGGCGCAGTCGTTCGACCGCGAAGGCAGCGACATTATTGCGATTCAGAACGACCTGGCGACGCGTATTGCCGAGGCGCTCCAGACCAGGCTCACGGTATCAGAGCGCGGGCGGCTCACGCGTCGGCCGACCGCCGATCAGGCTGCCTACGCGCTGTACCTCAAAGGGCAGTATTTCTGGAACCAGCGCACGATCGCGTCGTACGAGCGGGCGATCGACTATTTCCAGCAGGCGATCGCGCTGGACCCGCAGTTTGCACGCGCCTACAGCGGACTGGCGCGGACGTATTCGTTGCAGGCGTTGAGCAGCGTGTTTTCGGCGGCCGAGGCCGGCGAGCGAATGCGGCGCGCGGCGCAGAAAGCCATCGATCTCGATCCCGGGCTCGCGGAAGCGCATGCTGCCATGGGCGTATACCTCAACCTGTACGCATGGGACTCCGCGGCTGCGGAGCGCGCGTTCCAGCGTGCCATCGCGCTCGACCCCAATTACGGCGATGCGCGCCACTACTACGCCAACATGCTGGTGTCGCTGGGGCGTTCAGCAGAAGCGTTACCACATCGGCGTAGGGCGCTGGAGGCAGATCCACTTTCCGGTCCTCTCAACTATGGGCTCGGCCGCGAGTTGATCCGACAGGGCGAGACCGGCGAAGGGCTGCGTGTACTCAACGGCGCAATCGAGCTGGACTCCGCCAACTGGCTGGCGCACGCCACCATTGGCAACTACTACGCGAGCATCAAACGCTTCGACGCGGCCATCGCTGCGCAGCGTCGTGCAGTCGCGTACGGTGGCCAGGATGCCGAGCCCGGACTCGCCGCCGTGCTGGCGCGGGGTGGCCACAGTGCCGAAGCGAAAGCAATCGTCGCGCGACTGGAAGCGGAAGCGCAGCGCACCGGCAACTATCCGGTACGCGTCGCGTCGGTGTACCTCGCACTCAACGATGTCGCCGGCGCCATGAACTGGCTGGAGCGGGCGTACGAATACAAGCATCCGCAGTTGCGCCTGTTACCGCTCTTCGCACCCGCCGTCTCCGCCGACCCTCGGTTCGCGGGCTTCATGCAACGGATCGGCCTGTCCTCTCGTCGGGGCGCTGGCAGCTGAGCCGGGACGATGTCCACTTTTAGGCCGAGCCCGCGAACGGGAGCACGAACCAATGCCGAGCATCGATGGAGAACACGGGATCTGGGAGTGGACCTCGACGCCCGGCGTGTCGCCGACTGTGCCTCCAAGCGACAAGCCGTGCGACAAGCTCACCATCAAATACGTGCCTCTCCCCGGGACTCCATGCCGGGAGTTCAGGCTGATCAGTGTTGTCGAATGGACGGCGTACGACGCGACCGGCAACGTGGTCGGCAAGAAGCCGGACGAGATTTACGATGGCGAGCACATATACCGGTATCGTAAGCGGGCCGAGGTCGAGAACGATGGCAAGATCTGGGTTGTCGACTACAAGTCCTGTGAAGGTGATCCCTTTCTGGATGGCGAGGATCGGCCGCACGATGGCCACCGACTGACCATCCGTCAGGCACAGCCGACGGTCGGCTGGCCGCTCATGAAGCCCGGCATTGTCAAAATCGTGAAATCATTCGAGGTGTGCGTCGTATGCCTCGACAACGGCGTGATTCTCGACACGCTGCGCTGGACCTCGACGGCTACCCGCACCGCCACCAGTTATGACGAGGGCACGATCGCACCGCCGCAGCGATCCAACCAACCGCACGAAGGTACCAGGGAAGCCATCCGCAAATTCGTGAAGACGCATACCACGGTCAGCGACGACGATGGTGAGGAAGTGGCAAACTGGACCTGTCCTGAGCGGAATACCACGAAGCATGAAGTGCCCGATGGTTTCTGGCGGGCCTGGAAACCGCCTGAGGAAGAGACCGGCTTTCACTGGCTCGACCTGGACGAGACCCGGGTCGGCGAGGGGCGCATGGCTTCGCTGCCGGCGGAGGTGCTGGCGGCTGCACGCAGCGATGTCGCGCGCGCGGCCATCAAGTTCACCTGGTGCGGTGATCAGGACCGCAGTGTTGCCAGTTTGGTCATAACACCCGCGCCGACCATTGTTGCGCGTGATGTTGCGCCGTTCCTGCAGCCGAACGACAGTCGCTTCGACAACGACTTCGCAGCGCTGCGCGGCCAGACCATCACCCGTGACCTGTGCGCGGCTCTGCTGGAGCAGCTGAGTAACGGTGCAGGCGTGCTCACCCAGCCGCCTGCGGAGGTAGTCGTCACGGTGATTGCCAATGTCGGCCGGCCAGGCGCGTTCGCGTTTGCGGGCTCGCTAAAGCCTGCGCAGCTCGCGGTCATGCTCGACCGCGCCGCGCCGTATGCGTCGAGCAGCGATCTCGCGGCGATGGATTACATTTCGCTCAACATGGCGCAACGGCCGGTCCTGACTGCGCAGCAGGTGCCGCGCGGATGTCTGCATCCGGCGAACTTCTTCGCCATTGTGACGTCACTGCTGGCAGCGCTGCACACGTAGTCGTGTTCTGCCAGGCGCTGAGTCGCCTCGGCTGAGCGAGATGCACGCGCATAGTTATGCGGCGCAGGTTCTGGTAACCACGGCATCACGCCGCTGAACCAGGGCGACAAGGCAGCATGGAATCGAAGAAAAGCACCGTTGATCCAATTTTAGCACCACTCGACCGCCTGGTAGGTATGTGGGCCACGGAAGCTACGCACCCGGCCATGCCCGGCGTCATCGTGCATGGCACCGTGGTCATCGAATAGCCGGAATCGATAGCGGTAACACGATCGCGGGGCGCTGGCAGCTGAGTCCGGACGATGTCCACTGGGATGACGATCTCGAGATCACATACCGTCGACGTCCGTAGGTGTACACGCGTTGCGTCGGTGCCGCGCGATATCGCCAGGTTGTGACCGTCGCCGCGCGTCACTGGTTCGTGCCGACTGTTGCTTTAGCCCAGAATCGCCATTCTGAACCAGTGTGGTGGTAACTGGGCCTGCAGCTTACACTACCTGCGTTACCATAATCTTCACCGCTCTTTCGTCCCCACGAGTCTGACTCCCCGTCTTCGGAACGGAGTGATCGGCATTGGCGCGGCAGCCGGGTACGCCATTCCCGCAGGAGCACCTTGATCTGCTCGAGTCGGTGCACACGACGCTCGATGCAGTGCAACGGCCGGCACGCCAGGATAGTGAGCCACTGATCCTGGCGGCGGTGCAGAAAATGGATCGCCTGATGGACCTGGTCTCGAAGTTCGACCAGGATGCTTTCCCGGACGGATCGGTTGAGCTGCTGCGAGAGGCCCGTTATTGGGTCGCCGGGGCCGCAATCGACTATGGAATGTTCGACGAAGCTGTGGAGCGTGTTCGTTTGCTGTGCGAGTCGTGGGACGAGTACTGGAAGGACAAGCTGCCTGAGTATGGGCTGGAGTAGACCGATCTTGCGGCCCCTTTCTGGCGGGCGATCGCTACAAGTGATAGGATTGCCCACGCGTGAGGGACGCATTCGGTCCGCGTAAAGGGTAGAAGCCCACCCCGTCAGTCTCGAAAGTATTGCCACCTTCTTTCAGCCCGAAGTGCGGACAACGGGCGCGTTCATGAAAGGAGGTCGCCATGTCGATCGATCCCGTCGAGCCATCACGCCCGCTTCCCGACCGCCCGAATCTCCGCCATCTGAAGGACCAGGCCAAAGACCTGCTCAAGGCCGGCGCCGCGTCGTCGATCGCCGATGCGCTGTTCAGGATCGCGCGTCGTTACGGCTTTGCGAGCTGGCCGAAGCTGAAGGCGTTCGTCGACTCGCTGCACGAGGTCGGCCAACTCAAGCTGGCGATCGACGCCAACGACATCGATCGCGTCAAGACCCTGATGACGCGCAATCCTTTGCTGCACCACGCGCCACTTGGATACGGCAAGGATGGGCCGCTCACGTGGGTTGCAGAATGCCGCGTCCCGTGGGAACCGCCGAGCGCGACCAGACTCGCGATGGCGCGGTGGATGATCGAGAACGGGTCGGACGTGCACCAGGGCGGCGACGGTCCGTTGATGCGAGCCGCACTGAATGCGTATCGCATCCCGATGTTGGAGCTGCTCGTTTCCCACGGTGCGGATGTGAACGCGATGTGGCACGGGCATTTCCCGATCATCTTCGCTCCGTGCGAGTCATGGGATCCGATCGCGCTGAAATGGCTGCTCGATCACGGCGCGAATCCGAACTGTCGTGACCCGCGGCAGAGCGCGGCGGGCCAGCCGTTCCCAGGCACTGCTCTCGACTATCTCATCGGATCGTATGCCCGATCTCCAGAACGACTGAGCGCCTGTATCGAGGTTCTGCTCGAAGCGGATGGCGAGACCAGGTACGACTCGCCAGCGGTCCTCGATATATTGCGCCGCCGGCTGGAGAGTCTCACCGAGCAGATCGACGCTGACTCCGCACTCTTGCACCGCCGTTTCCCCGAACTCGATTGCGGCACGACTGGTGGTCGCATGCTTACGTTGCAGGACGCAGCGCTACTGCACGTAGCCGCCGAATACGGCAACCTCGCTGCCGCGACGTTGCTCCTTGACCGTGGAGCCGACGTCAATGCGCGTGCAACAGTCGACGAAGCTGGTGTGGGCGGACAGACGGCAATCTTCCATGCGGTGACGCAATCCGACGATGGGGCCTGGCGATAACGCGGCTATTGATCGAGCGCGGTACAGACCTCTCCATTCGCGTGAAGCTGCCCGGCGACTATGAGCGGCCCGGTGAGATCGTCGAGTGCACGGCGTTGGGTTATGCGCTGCTGTTCGGTGGTTCGCCTGAGAGGGAAACGGTTGCGCTTTTGCGAGAGCGAGGGGCAAGTGTGTAATGCCGACGACCTGCAGATTACCCACCCGCTCCGGTTATTGTCGAGCTGACGGCTCCCCGTTCGACGTTTGGATAAGAGGCTGCTTCTTTGTACGAGTCGAACTGAACGAGAGGAGAACACGATGTTACGCACAGTACTGATTACGGGATCTCTGCTGCTCACCGGAATCGCCACCGCCGACGCCCAGGCCGGCAAGCGCGTCAAGGTGAACGGCATGCAGATGTACTACGAAGTCTCCGGCCAGGGCGATCCGCTGGTCGTGCTGCACGGCGCATACATGAACATCCCGGCGATGGGTGCGATCATCCCGAGGCTCGCACGGACGCATCGGGTCTACGCGGTCGAGCTGCAAGGCCACGGCCGCACCACGGACATCGACCGCCCCATCACGTATCCGAACCTGCAGGGAAGCTGATCGCGCTCGAGAAGGAGCCGATGGCGTGGGCAGCCGAGGTCAAGGCGATCAAGGCTCCGGTGCTCATCATCGCGGGCGACGCCGATGTCGCCGCGCTCGAGCACTCCGTCGCGCTGTTCCGTCTGCTTGGCGGCGGTGTCATGGGTGACATGGGCAACCCGCTGCCGGCTTCGCGACTGGCCATCATGCCAGCGACGTCACACACGGCGGTCATCACACAGCCCGACGTGCTGCACGGCTTCATCGAACCGTTCCTGAAAGGCATTACACCGAAGGGGTTTTTCGAGGAATAGCTGCGCCAGCATAACAAGCCGGTTGATGAAAACGAAGTTGAAATTGAAGTTGACCCCACCACTGGAGTTCATAGGTCGCCGCCGGGTCAGCCCACTCGGCGCCAGATGAGGATCACGCCACACGCGGCTTCGGCGCCGCCGTATTGCGGTGGCACTTCAGATGGACCCTTGTAGACCTCGATTGCTTCAATGTCGGTCAGGTGAACGGCCTCGAAGTCGAAATGCTCACCCGGCGCGTTGACCGGACCGCCATCGATGAACACGGTTGCGGGGCAGTACCTGGGACTCCTGATGCTGACGGTGATTCCGGCGCGCAACATTACGTGTGAACCGCGGGCGCTCCCTCTGGAAACCAGCCGCACACCGGTTATGCCCTGAAAGATGTCGCTGGTTGCGGCGCCCATCCGCTGGTCAATGGTCGACCGTTCGATGAAATGCCCCTGGCCGACTCGCTTGCGACTGTAATAGCCGACCTGCTCGAGTGCGCGTACGCGCGGCTCGATCTTGACTACGACTGCTGCCACTTGCACCGCGCTCGGCTGTAAGGCGATTTCGATGTCGTAGGTCTGCCGATCGCTCAAATAGGTGGCCGGCGTGATGCGTGAGGCGTAGCCGATGCGCCCGAACTGCACTCGATAGGTCCCGCTGCGCGGCGCCTTGACGACAAAGCGTCCCGAGTCATCCGCCAGGACTGAAACGGCCTTGCTGCCGTCGGCATTGAGTAGCTGCACGTCGGTACCGGCCGCGGGCGCTTTCGAAGCTTCGTCGGTAACACGGCCGCGCACGGACTGCGCCCCAACTCCTGTGAACTGCGCCAGGAGAAGGACGATGGCCAACCAGGAGGGAATGCGCATGGGGAACACTCACATTGAGGATGAAATGTAAGGTAGATGCTTTAACACGATCGGGCACTCAAAGGTTCTGCGTGGAGGCCGTGGTGATTGACTTCGCAGTCTGCAACGGATCGGCGGTGGGCCTCGAAAGCAATCACGAAGTTGGACTGCATGGGGGCGGATTTCGGGGAGTCGGTTCCGGGACTCGGTTTCCGGCTTGGTTTCCGGGAGTCGGTGTTCGGGGCGCGGGTTCCCGACTCGGTATCCCGATTCCTTATTCCCAATTCCTTATTCCCAATTCACGGCGAGCGTCTGGGCCACGCGCTCCGGCGGCGCAGGCTCGAGGGCCAGCCAGGCGTCCAATCCCTTGCCGAACATCTGCTCCGCCGCGCGAGACTCCGGCTGTGCGCGCCGGCTCCAGCGCGCAGGGAGGGACGCGACTGACGCCCGCATGGTGTCGAGGAATTGTGGAATCGCATACAAACGCTGGATCAGGCTTTCGAGTCGCTGGTCGCGCGGCGCGAACGGCCGCAGCCTCAGCGATACTGCGGCAAAAATCGCCTCGCCGGTCCAGGCCGCCGGGTTGTGGTCGTGCAGGAAGGCGCTCTCGAGCTCGGCGACTCGCACATCGAGGTTGGCTCGTGCCAGTTCCGCATCGAGCGTTGCGTGGGATGCGAGTGAAGCCCGAAAGGTCCGCAGCTCGCGCACATGTCGGCGCGTGCCTCACGCGACCAGTCGGGCAGACGGACATCATGTGTGTGCACACCCGTGAACGTCGCATTCACGGGATGCCGGACATAGTACTGCAGGAAAAACTCGTCGATTACGGATTTCACAGTGGGGCGGGGATATACGAGTTGAATGGCCAGCGCTGCGCTAACCGGCCGCTTTTTCCATCAGCGCAACCAGTTCCAGCAGCGTTGTGTGGCCGGCGTCGCGCGCGTACCACTCGAGCTTCTGCTCGGTCAGTTTGGACTGCGCGATGCCGGTCTTCTTCCGCTCCTCGTACCAGGTGTGCAGCGTCGATGGTCGCTCGACGAACACGCCCAGCTTCTGATAGGAGGCGTCGAGCAGCACGATGGTGGGCGTCGCCGCGCGGCCATCGGGTGTGCGATGTGCTTCCATGACGACGCGTCCACTATCATCCGGTGCAACAATGCGCAGCTCGATGCCGGACAGCTGCGCCAGCTTCGCGATGTGCGGAATGATGCTCGCCGAGTCGCTGCAGCCATCGATCGCAACGACCAGCAGCCGCAGCTTGCCGCCGAATGGTTTGGCCCGCGCCAGCACGTCAGCGGCAACGACGGCTCGACCCTGGTTCTGGTCCCACAACTGCTTGCGGGCTTTGGCCGCGCCCAGGAACTCCGGGTATTCGCGACCCTTCTGGAAAAGCGCCTGGTAGTCGATCGACGCCTGCGCGTGCGCGAAGGACACGGATACGGTCGACAGCACTATCGCAACAATCAGGGCGTGTTTCATTGCATTCTCACAATGACCGGGAAGGAAACAAATCTAGCGGGTGTCATCCAGCGGAAGCGATACCCATCGGCTTTCGCGGCAGGAGCGCTCCACCGCATTGATCAGCTCCTGTACAGCCGCGCCGTCATCGAAGTTGCCCTCGTTCTCCGGCCCGGCGCTCAGGATTTCCGTAATGAAGCTGCTCACCAGGTTGGCATAGAACAGCGAGCGCCAGGACTCGCGTGGGCTGCGGCCCGGCGGATAAAGTGAGCGGGTACCTCGATCTCCCGGAACTCGACCTGGTCTCCGGTTGCAGCCTTGAGCGACTCGCAGATGCCGTTTTCCTCGACCAGCCGACAGATGAGTGCGCCCTTGCTGCCATACACGCGCGCTTCCAGACCCGGATAGTTGCCGACCGTCACGAAGCTGGTCTGAATCGAGCCGATGGCGCCGCTCTCGAATTCACCGATGAAGATGTCACCGTCATCGATGTTCATGCGCATCATGGTTCCGGTTGCACGCACCATGCGCTCGGGAATGAAGTTCTTCATGATGCCGGACACGCGGCTGAAGCGGCTGCCCATGAACAAATGGGCGAGGTCCATGATCGGCGCGCCATAACCCTCGAGCGATGACACCTGGATCACGGACTGGTCGGCTTCGTGATCGACCTGGCGCAGCGGTGTCGCGGGATCCAGCCACTGCGAGTTCTGCTCGTAGCCATTGAAGATGAAGGGCGTGCCCACGAAGCCGTCATCGATCAGCGACTTCATGCACTGCATCGCAGGAGGCTTCCTGCTCGGCCGGCGTCATGTCGGCGCGCGCATCGGTGATGTAGTAGAAGCTCTTGACCGGCGGGTTCTCGAGCGGTGGCGACGCGTGCATGGACGCAAAGCCCAGATCGAATGGCTGCGCGGGTGCCACGATGACGCGCTCACCGGCCGGTACCGTGGCGATGCCGCGTGCGATCACGAATGCAGTCAGTGAATCGACGATGCGCTGCGTGGCCGCGACCACACCGCCGCGCGGTGGATGGTCGCGCCGCACGGCCTGCCAGGTCTCGAGCGGATCGCGGCCGGGCGCTCGCCGTTCGGCTGCCGCCCGAAATGCGCGCTGTGTGTTGGCCAGCTCGCGCTCACCGATCGCGACCAGCTGGTCGAGTGGCGTATCGATCAGCTCTTCGGCCCGGTAACGCCGTGCGAGGTTCGCTCCACCAATCACAAAATCGCCGGAGGCAGTGGGAATGACATCGCGCTCCAGCCAGGCGACGTGCGCATCGATCTGCGTGCGTGCAATGCCGGCCGCTCGCATGAGCGAATCCATGAGCGCTGTACCGCGCCGGTGCGATTTCCTTTGTCATCAGGTTGTGCACGCCATCGGAAAGCGCCGATGCGTAGAGCATCGGATTGCGTCGCCAGTTCTGCAACGTCTCCTGTTCCAGCAGCCAGCCATCGATGATGCCATCCAGAATGCGCTGGTCCACCCGCTCGTCCGGCCTGAGACGCGCCGGGTCGAATGCGCGCAACGTGGTGCGGTCGCGCTTCAGTGCCGCGATCTCCGCCTTACTCGCCGTCGCCGACATGTCATCCAGCCGATCGTCATGTGCATGGATGCCATTGCCCGCCGCAATGGACGGATGCCGTCGCGCAAAATCGTCGAGATAACGATCGACGAAGCGGCTGAACTCCGCCGACTGCGTCGGCGCCCACGTACCGAGCGGAATCAGGATGAGCGCGATCAGCGCGACGGAACGATGGGGCGTTGGCATAAAGCCGAAAGGTGGGCCGGCCCAAAGTCACTCTTTCGATTGCAACCGCCTGGGAGAATTGATCACAGTAGAGAATACCTCACGCAAGCCTTCGCTGATTGGCCGAGGAACGAAGCCCAGTTCGCGCCGCGCTTTGCCGTTGTCGCCGAGATACGTTACTCCCGCTGAAGCGCGAAGTACCTCTGGTTGATACTCCTGCGGCAGCGGAACAGCGCGCCCCACAATGGAAAACAGCGAGGCGAGCAGCCGCAGTAGGACAGGCGATAACGTGCGGCGCGGAGCCGGAATGTGCGTGATTGTTTCCGCCAGTGCCAGCACGCTGGCAACTGTCATCGGTTCCCCCGCGATGATGTATTGTTCGCCGCTACGCCCCTGTTCCATCGCGAGTATGTGGCCGCGGGCCGTGTCCTCGACGTGAGCCCAGCAATAAGCTGTTTTCGCTGGGACTCCGGGCAGCTTTCGCTGCTGATAACGGGCGAACATGTCGCCGATTGGACTGGCATCGCCTGGTCCGTACACGACTCCGGGTAACACAATTGTCAGCGGCAAGCCGTGGCGCACGAGGGGTTCGGCCACCTCGTAATGTGCCCGCCATTTCGATTGGTCATACATGGTGAGATGACGGCCGTGGAACTTGTAATTTTCGTCCACGAGCTTGCCGTGGGTGTCCGAAAAGACGGCCAGCGTGCTGGTATAAACACCGCGCGGAACGTGCAGGTCGCGCATTGTTTCCAGAACATTGCGGGTACCCTCGACATTGATCTGGATCCCTTCCTGAGGGTCTTTCACGCCCAGCTTATACCAACCAGCACAGTGAAAAACACCGTCGACGCCGCGCATGCCCTGTAGCAGGGAAGCCCGGTCGGTGATGTCGCCCGGAACGAGCTCCACGCCGAGCTGGGATAGGCTCACGCCCCGCGTGGGATCGCGCACCAGAGCCACCACCTTATGTCCCGCCTCTCGCAGTTGCCTCGCCAGTCGCCCCCCGATGAAACCCGTCGCGCCGGTCAGAAAGTATCGCATGGCTACCGCGTCGGCTGGGCAAGTTCGTGCAGGATCAGGGGAAACACCTCTTTGTCTGCCGATTTGCCCATGAAAACGTCCAGATGGCTGTAACCCGGCAAGCGATGAAGAGTGTGATAATCCTGCCGAAGCTGCGACAAATAGGCGTGCGTCCGCACCTGGCTCTCTGGAAGAAAGCAGCGGCTTTTGTCGCCCGCGAACAAGGCGAAGCGAGCGTCGGTCTGCGGGCGCGCTGCGGTATAGTCGTCAGGCAGACCGGGGAGTTTCTCATAGGCAACCAGCCGCCCGCGAACGACGCACAGCGCCATTTGCCGAAGGAACGATAGCGGGACATGACCAAATTCGCGGCGAATCCATTCGTGCGTCGCGTCGTTCAAGTTCTCGTGCAGCCAGAGTGCGGGAAATCCGCTGCCATAAGTAAAACTCACCATCTTGCACACGGTGTTGCTGCATTCGTGGTGGCTCAGTCGGACCAGAGACGTTACGAACCAAGCGGTCAGGTCCGGCGCATGATTACCCCACTGGCAATCCAGGTACGGAGTGAGCAGCCGGATGATTGGCTCGGCAAAACGCAATTTTGCCGCTGACCACGCAGGGACAACTGGATGCAGCGTGACGGCGTTGGCGACGATCGTATCCACCTGCGGTACCAGGCCCGCGACCGCCGACATCATGAAGCTGGTCGAACCCTGGCAGTGGATGATCGCTTTGATGCGCGTACGGCCGGTTTCTTTGCAAACTGTTTGAACGGCGGCCGGGTGGTCGAACGCGGCAGCCTGGTCGAGCGTCCACGGATTGCGCGGCAGGTCGATGCTTGCCCGCCAATTCTCCAGCCACACGTCATATCCCGCGGCGATCAGGGCATCCACGATGTTCGTGTCGACGGGCGCGCGAAACAGGTTGGCTCGCACTCCCGCTCCATGCACCAGGAGGACCGGCCCCAGATCGCATTGGGCCGGGTTGCGGACGTTGATCAGGTTGAGCGCGAAGCCATCACCGGCAGTGAACGGGATTGCTCTCTCTTCATATTCTCGTGAGGTCAAAGCGGCGGCACGGCCGTACCCAGCGGAATCAGGATGAGCGCGAGGACGGCGATCCTGCGAGGCGAAGGGCGCATGACGGGAAAGTTGCGGCGTGGAGCGCCAGCCCGCAAACCAAACCAACGTTCCGACAATCCACGAGCATCTGCATATTAGACTAATGGCCCGGTGGCTACCGCGTTGTAACCCCTTCGCGAAACGTGATATGATGCCCGATCATCGATTCGACCGGCTCCGCCTCGGAGTCACGGTGTCCATCGCGGCGGCATGCCTGGGGGTTGCCTCGAACTCCGGACACGGCCAGGAAGTACAGACCACTTCGATATCCAAAGAACAACTGCTGAATCCCGCTCGAATCAGGCTCGATGAGCGTCTACTCCTATCCGGCAAGCTGACGGACTCCAAGTCCAGAATTGCAGCAGTCGCCGTCGCCGCGCATGAGACCGTCTACCTGCTCGACAGCGGTAACCGGAAACTCACCGTAGTAGAGGCGGGGGGACGTGCAGTGCGCACAGTGCCGGTGTTGAATGGTAGCCGGGAAGACTTCAAACCAATCCGCATGGCCGTCGCGCGCGATTCACTCCTCATTCTCGGCATGGGGCGCTGTACTGACCCATGCCCGCAAGTCGAAATCATTCAAGACGGCGGTGCGACACGCACGAAGCAAACTGTGCCGCGCGGTACCGAGGTTCTGCAGATGCTGGTATTCGATACAAAGGGCGCGTTCCGGGAGACGATTCACCAGCACGAGCCTAGGCTCCGGATATATGCAGAGTTTCGCGGTACGGATTCAGGCTGGGTTGCTCAAGGCCGCGTCTTGACTCCCACCCGATCCCAGGCCCGGGTTGGGCCACTGCCCGATTCCTTGCTGCTTTACGCGTTCCACGCTGATTCCGGCAGATGGTCCCGAATGCTCAGCGCACCTATGGGTCCGAGTTACTCCACAGGCTTCTTTATTTATCCTCGATTCATGCGATTCAACCCGACCTTCGCTGTTGCGAGCGATGCGACCATCTACACAAACGATGTTGGTGGCTTCGCCATCAATGCGCGATCTGCGTCCGGTATCGCTTTGCATCGAATCACTGGCGACGTAGACCGAATACCCGTAACGGACGCCGAAATGCAGGCGAATCTGAAGGAAGCGATCGAGCGAGGCAGGAAAGGCAGTCAGGAAGGCAAGGACTATGCAAAGGAGCTGGTCGATCACGGAGCGTGGGTTGGCCGAGAGGAATTTAGACCGGTACTCGGTGAGATGTTCGCCTCCAGAGGTGGCCGAGTGATGGTACGCCGCATCGATATCGAAAGCATTTCGCAGAACCCAAAGCAGTCGGTGTGGGATCTGGTCAGCGTATCGCAAGGGCTCATTGGAAGACTCACCCTGCCAATCGATGAACGTGTTGAAGCGTTCGAGTGGCCGTTTCTCTACACCAGGCTTGGCAGCGAGCACGGTCGGGCCGTGTTGCGCTATCGGCTGATCGTCGATGGCCCGAATCGGAATTGAAGGATTCGAAGAGTCAACACGTGTCCATGCGTCATTGGCGTGGCTCCGTTCTCGGAGGCAAACATGGTCAAGCGAAAGTTTGGCTGGCGTCGTCGTCCCACACTGGCTCTATTCTCGGTCCTTCTGGGGATGCGCGCGGCTGCCGCGCAACAAATCAGAACGCTGGCCGGCTCAGGACAGGCCGCTGACCGAGCGACCGACCATCGTCTTCTCGATTGGCGCGGCTGAGGGTGCGGACTGGGAGGTATTGTCGCGCGTGCGCGGCGCGGCGTTCGATGGCGGATAACCTGTACGTGCTGGATGGCGCCGGTACCGGCAAGCCTCGCATCATCGCGTTCGACGCGCGCGGCCGATTCGTGCGACAGTTCGGCCGGCGTGGCGGCGGTCCCGGCGAATTCCAAACACCGCGCGAAGTATTCGTGAGCGGTAACGGCGAAATCGTCGTAAGCGATGCAGGCAATAGCGCATTTGTCGTGTTTGGGCCCAACGGCGATCACCGGCGCAACATCAGATTCACGACCTCATTTCGGCCCGGCCAAAACGCGCCTCGTACTCAGGGCGCGCTGAGCGATCGGCGCGGAGGTGTGGTCGCGCTCACCAGTCGCGCAACGACCGACAGTGGCATGTTCATCACCGTGTTCAGGCAGGCACTCGAGGGAGAGTCGGCGCCGACGCCGCTCCACCGATTCCGGATCGATCCGTTACGTCGCTTCGCGATCCCGGCGCGCGACAACATGCCGAGCAGCATGGTCATGAGAACGCCTATGTATGAAGCCGACCCAATGATCGGCGTCCTGCCCGATGGCAGCATCGTACTATTCAACCATCACGAGTACGCGCTGAAAGTGCTTGACGAGAACGGCCGGCACGTTCGTACAATAGCCGGTCCAATCCCCGCGAAGAAAACCACAAAGCAGGACCGCGACGATTATCACATACGCCAGGCCGACGACTGGGAACGTCGAAACCCGCGTCAACCCGCGCCCAGGCTGCCTTATGAGTTACCGTTTGCCGAATACATCTCCGTTCTGACGGCAATTTTCACCGAACCGAATCGGATCTGGGTGCAGCGCCGGAACAGTGACGGCGCGGATCGCGGGCCCATCGATCTCCTGGCCGTCGGCGGTCGCTATATCGGCACGTTGCCGGCACAGCCATTACCGGTAGCGGTAAGCGCAAATGGACGCGCCGCGTACCTGGTTACCGACGATCTCTAGGTGTCGAACACGTAGAAGTCCGTCAATTGCCCGGGAGCTAAAAGTAAGTCGGCCGCGCGTAGCGGAGCGCGGATCGTGGATCACGGATCACGGATCGCGGATCGTGGATCGCGGATCGCGGAGCGTGGATCGCGGAGCGTGGATCGCGGATCGCGGATCGCGGATCGCGGATCGCGGATCACGGGCGCTGTAACGCGGAGCGCGTTGCTGCGCCGGAACGATTCTGCAGCGCCTGTTCGCGCAACCCGCGCGTGGCGGAGCGCGTTGCGGCGCCGGAAGGATTCT
>JBBDWZ010000138.1:0-30360 GCA_040902615.1 Gemmatimonadota bacterium
TGTTCTCCCGCGCCGCACTGCACTACGCCCGGGTTTGGGGCGCCGACCTGATTCACCTCAACGATTGGCAGACCGGACTCGTTCCGGCGTACTCCCTGATCGATGACATTCGCATTGCTACCGTCTTCTCGATTCACAACCTCGCTTACCAGGGGAATCATCCGCCTTCGATTCTCCAGCGGATCGGTATTCCGGCGGCGTTGTACCGGCCGGAAAACGGCATCGAGTTCTTCGGCAGCGCGTCCTTCATGAAAGGTGGAATCGCACTCGCGGATCGCATTACCACGGTATCGCCGACCTATGCCAGGGAAATCCAGACACCCGCGTTCGGCGCGGGTCTGGATGGTTTGCTGCGTTTCCGCGCGCGCGACCTGCATGGCATTCTGAACGGGATCGATGTCGAAGCCTGGAACCCACTCACCGACCCATCGATATCGGCCACGTATTCTTCCCGCCAGCTCGCGCACAAGGACCTCGATCGGCAGGCACTATTGGCCGAGCTTCGTCTCGACGGGAACGGACCTCTAGTCGTGGCCGTGAGCCGCCTCGCGCATCAGAAAGGGATCGACATACTGCATGCCTCCGTACCTGCATTGCTCGAACGAGGTGCCTCGCTCGCCGTGCTCGGCGATGGCGATACTGCGATCGAGCATGCGTTCTCACGCGCTGCCGCCGCGTTCCCGCGGCGCATCGCCGCATTCTTTCGTTTCGATGACGCAATGTCGCGGCGCTTTTATGCCGGCGGTGATTTTTTCATCATGCCTTCACGTTATGAGCCTTGTGGTCTGGGCCAGATGATCGCACAGCGATACGGCACAGTTCCGATCGTGCGGCACACCGGCGGACTCGCCGACACGGTCGATAATGGGCAAACCGGATTCAGTTTCGGTGATGCTTCGCCCGCCGGTCTCATGGGCGCCGTCGACCGCGCCTTCGCTGTTTGGAACACGAAAGAATGGCCCAAACTGCGCCGGCGCTGTATGCGATTGGATCGTTCCTGGGGACGCTCCGCGGAGCATTACGAAGAGGTCTATCGAGCCGCGCTTGGACCTTCGTTGAGTTGACGATGGTGTCGGCAAACGCTAGCTTTTCGGCTCCTTAAACGCGGGCATAGCTCAGTTGGTAGAGCGTCTGCTTGCCATGCAGAAGGTCGCCGGTTCGAGTCCGGTTGCCCGCTCTCGAAGATTCCGCCACTCAATCCATCCCTGGCCGTAATGGCCCCGTAGCCAAGCTGGTAAGGCAAGGGACTGCAAATCCCTGATCCCCGGTTCGAGTCCGGGCGGGGCCTCTTCATTCACCAATCCAATGCTTGCCACAAATTCGAGAAATCATCAGTCCAGGCCCGTCCGGCTGCAGCACGCGGGATGTACCAGGTTCCCTCGAAAAGCGTGGTACCGAAGTCCGCATCGGTTCGGGCCAGCGCCACCCAGGTGCTGGGCTCGATGCGCTGAGCACGCTCTTCGCGTTTGACCAGAAGATCCGCTCGCGCACGAACCCCCAGTCCCAGGTCCGCCGCAATGCGTGCAATCGATGGCGTGAGATCCAGATATCGATTGGACACGTGAATCGCCAGGACGCCACCTGCCTTCAATTTCGCGAAATACGATTGCATCGCTTCCCGCGTGAGCAGATGCAGCGGGATCGCATCGGAAGTGAATGCGTCCAGCACGAGGAGATCGAAATGCTGATCAGGTGCACGTCTCAGCCGTAAACGTGCGTCGCCCAGCTCGATGCGGAGTGAAGCGGCCTGGCTCCGCCGCAGAAAACCAAACCATTCCGGATCGCGCGCCAAGACGCCGACCGCCGGATTGATTTCATAGAACACCCACTGTTCGGTTGGTCGTGCATACCAGGCCAGGGAGCCCACGCCAAGCCCGACCACGGCAATGCGCAGTGAATCGCCGCGTGATTGTACGCTGTGCATGACATCATTCACTGGACTGCGATAGCTGTAGTAGGTCAACGGCCTGATGCCCGACGGATCCGCCAGGTCAGCAGCGCCGTGCAGTGTGCTGCCGTGCCGCAGTTCGTGGTAACGGCCGCTCGGATTTGTCGTGATGCGGAGCAGGCCGAAAAAATTGCGCTCCGCGTGCAATACGCGATTGGCCAACGCAGGATCCGCATGGCCGGTCAGCAGGACTGCCGCCAGTGCCATTGCAAAGTGAAGCGGTTTTCCGGAAAGCGTGTAGACCACGATTGCCGGGATCGCGACCGTGAGTGCAACCCGCCACAGCTGACTGCCTGCAAGTGCATCGAACGAAAACACGATCAGCACGGCGGTAACCATGACAGCGGCGGGAATCAGCGCACGGAACACCTCAGCCCGATTCATGGCGGCACCGAGGCCTAGCAGCACGGCCGCGAGCAGCATCAGCGGATACTCGGCGAACGAATCGAAAATGAGCGGGGCCAACAATGCATTGAATGCACCGCCCAGCGCGCCGCCTGATCCGAGCAGCAGGTAGAACCGCGTGAGTTGCGCAGGCGCGGGACGGGAAGCCGCCAGGCGGCTGTGGCAGGTCAATGCGAGTGCCGTGAACAGAGCAAGGTGAATCACCAGCAGCAACCAGAGTGGATCGGTCGCCTGCATGCGATAAATTGTTGCCCACGACACGGCGAGTATCACAACCACTCGCAAAAGCCATCTCGGTGGACCCTCAGCCATGATCCCGAAGGCGATTACGAACGTGAGCAGGTAGAGCGCCAGTGGCACTACCCACAGGAGAGGCACTGGGGCCAGGTCCGTAGTCAGATATGAGGTTACCCCCAGCAACAGACTGGAAGGGACCAGTGCCAGCGCGATCCATCGCAATTGGATTCTTACAGTCGGTGGATCGCCAGTCGCATCGGATTGAACAACGAACGGCGTCCAGGCGCGTACGGTGAGCCAGCCGGCAACGCCTATGAGTACGATGGCAAAGGCGTAGAGCGCGGTCCACGCCCGGAATTGCGCTAACATCCCGACCGCTGGTTCGATGACGACCGGAAACGCGATCAGCGCGAGCAAACTGCCTGCGTTGCTCGCTGCATAAAGAACGTATGGGTCCCGCCCGGCTGCTGCGCCCGCATACCAGCGCTGCAACAGCGGGCTCGCCGCCGCGAGCGCGATGAAAGGTAAGCCCAGTTGAATCGCCAATTGGCCTAGCAGCCAGCCGGCTGGCGCAGAAGCCGGCGGATTTGTATCGAACCCGACCGGAAGGACCAACAACGCGGAACCAAAAAGCAATACACACACTGCGACCTGTACCCTCACATCACCGATCTTCACGATGCCATGAGCGCAGGCATAACCCATGAGTAGCGCGGACTGAAAAAAGAGAAGACAAATGTTCCAAACCGCCGGCGCTCCGCCCAGTAGCGGCAGAAGCTGCTTGCCAACCAATGGCTCGATCCAGAAAATCAAACCGGAGCACAAGAACGTGCTCGCCGTGAGAACGCCCGCGATCAGATAGGAGGGGCTTGTGCTAAAGGAATTCCGCGATTTCGTGACGCGTGGCAATGTGCTCGATCTTGCCGTGGCGGTGATGATCGGCGCGGCGTTCGGCAAAATCGTCGACTCGCTGGTCAACGACGTGCTCATGCCGCCCATCGGGTTGATCCTGGGTCGAATCGACTTCTCGAAGCTATTCATCCCGCTCGACGGACAACAGTATGCCACCCTCGAAGAAGCCATCAAAGCGGAAGCGCCGTTGATCAAGTACGGAGCCTTTCTGAACAACTTGATCAGCTTCATGATCGTCGCGTTTACGATTTTCCTGCTGATCAAGCAGGTCCAGCGGTTCCGCAAGCCGGCACTGCCACCGAACGTGAGCGAGAAGCAGTGTGTGGCGTGCTGCTTAATGGTCCCGCTCAAGGCCACGCGCTGCCCGCACTGCACTTCGAATCTGCAGCCTGCCTGAGGGACGGAATTTGAAGAAACCGATCGGCGGTTTGTGGGATCGCGCGTCGTAGCCTTGCGCAGGGTACGGCGCGGCTCTCATTTCTCCACTCTATGGGTAAGCCTGAACGACACGCCGCAGTACGAGCCCTCATTCGCGAGGAGCGCGTCACCAGCCAGGAACACCTGCGTGAGCTCCTCGTAGATCGCGGCTTCGATGTCACTCAGGCCACCCTCTCCCGCGACATCCGCGAGCTCCGGCTGGTGAAAGTCCATGACGCGGGCGGCACCGCGCACTACACGCTGCCGCCCGAGTCCTGGGACCACACCCCCCCGCTCGCCCGCCTGCTTCCCACTCTCTACACGGGCGCGGAAGGTACCGGTAACCTCCTGGTCATTCGCACCCTGGCCGGCGGCGCTCAGGCCGTGGCCGAGGCCTTGGACTGGGAAGAGTGGCCGGAGGTCCTCGGCACCCTGGGCGGCGATGACACCATCCTGGTGATTCTGAGAAAACCCGAATTCCTGCTCACAATTCAGCAGCGATTGGAAGAGCTGGCCGGCGAGACCGATCCTGCATAAACACCCGGGCGCTAAGATCGCCCGATCCAGGTCCATTTCTCAACAAAACTAAAATGGAATAGGTTGTGGCGGGCATGAGCTCCGGCCCTCCGCGTGCGTGTACGCGCCCGGGCACTTGACGCGTACGCGCGTTAGTATAATTATTCATGAACGATGAATAAAACCGCGACTGGGTCGCATGCCATCCCCGCTGCTCCGAGCAAGCTCGCCAAGGCCATTGTCCTCGGCGGGACTGGCTATACCGGGCAGGAGGTGATCGGACTTTTGGCGCGGCACCCGGGCATCGAGTTGGCTACTGCGACCAGCGAGTCGGAAGCCGGAGCGCGAATCGGCGGAACGTCGCTTCGGTATCAGCCGATTGGCGAAGTCGACCTCGAGGGGGCGGACGTGGTGTTTTCGTGCCTGCCGCACGGGGAATCGGGTGATTGGACCCGGCGCGCGGCATCCGCCGGCGCGGTTGCAATCGACTTGTCGAGCGACTTACGCGGCCCTGATTCCGGGGCGACCTACGGTTTGCCGGAGCTATGGCGTTCCCAGGTAAGGGAAGCGCGCCTGATCGCAAATCCGGGCTGTTATCCGACCGGCGTGTTGCTGGGATTGGCGCCGGCAGTAACGGCTGGCCTGGTCGACCGCACGAAAGCAATTGTGATCGACGCAGCATCGGGCGTGACCGGTGCCGGACGATCGGCCAAACGCGATTTGCTGTTCGGCGAAGTGGCGGAGGATTACCGCGCCTACGGCGTTGGCAACCTGCACCGTCACGTTCCTGAAATGCGGGTCGGCCTGAACCGGCTGAGCGGGATCAAACAGCAGTTTGTTTTCACGCCGCACCTGCTGCCGGTTCGGCGCGGCATTCTCGAGACGATCTATCTGCCGCTGACGCAGCGCCTGTCATTGGCCGACGCCGCATCGATCTGGTCCGAGTTCTACGCCGGGGAGCCGTTCATCGAAATCACTGGTGCCGAACTGCCGTCGCTGCGCGCAGTCACTGGCAGCAATCGTGTTGCATTTGGCTTTTCGATGGTCGAGGGCGTCGAGTCGCCGCTGCTGATCGTGGTTGCAGCCTTCGACAACCTGGTCAAGGGCGCCGCGGGTCAAGCTCTGCAGAACGCGAACCTTGCTCTCGGCTATGCCGAGACCGCTGGACTCATCGCGTAATGGCTGCGCAAGTGATCAAGATCGGCGGTGCCGCACTGTCCGATCCGACCTGGCTGAACCGGTTTGCCCTGCAGGCTCGTGGTGATACCGAGCGCATCATCGTGCACGGCGGCGGGCCCGAGGTGAGCGCGCTCTCGAGCCAGCTCGGACTCGAAGTCGTGTGGAACGGCGGCCGGCGCGTCACATCGGAGGCGGCACTCGACGTAGCCGCCATGGTGTTGAGCGGGCGAATCAACAAGCGTATCGTGCGCGCGCTATGCGCCGCTGGTGTTCAGGCGATCGGCATCTCGGGCGAGGACGCCGCATTGCTCACTGCGCGTGTGGCGCAGGACGGCGCGTTGGGTCGCGTCGGTGAGATCGTAAGCGTGCGTATCAATGTTTTGGCGCAACTCGCGGCCGCCGGACTGCTGCCCGTGATCTCGCCGATCTCGACCGGAACCGATGGCAGCCCGCTCAATGTGAACGCCGATGAGGTGGCGGCGGCGGTGGCGAATGCCGTGGGTGCCGAAGAGTTGTTGTTTTTGACTGACGTCGATGCCGTGCGTGATTCCCACGGTGATCGCGATCAGTTGGACACCATTGAAGCACGCGCGCTGATCGCGAACCAGATCGCTACTGGTGGTATGGCTGTCAAATTGAGCGCAGCAGTGGCAGCAGTCGAAGCCGGTGTCGCGCGTGTACGCGTGGGCTCGCTCGACATGATGAACGACAGCAACGCCGGCACTTCGATTCACCGGGAAGGGGCGATAGCATGTCAGTAACATCCGTGGAACAAGCGATGAGCTCGGCTCTTCTGCCGGTCTACAAGTCACTCGATCTGGTGATTGCGGGCGGACGCGGATCGCACCTCATCGCTGAGGACGGACGTGAGCTGCTCGATTTCACGAGCGGGATCGGCGTGAACGCGCTCGGTTACGGCGATGCGGGCATTGCCGCGGCCATCGTGCAGGGTTTGGCCACTGGTGTGATTCACACCTCGAACATCTTCCGCACGCAGCCGAACCAGGAGCTGGCGGACCGGCTGGTCGAGCTGTCATGCACGGATCGCGTATTCTTCTGCAATTCCGGCGGCGAGGCGAACGAAGGTGCAATCAAGTTTGCGCGCCGGTACGCGCGCGAAGTCGGGGGCGCCGCCAAGCATGAGGTCGTTGCGCTCAAGGGCGCGTTCCATGGCCGGCTGTTCGGCACGATGGCGGTTACCGATCGACCCGCATTCCGCACTCAGTTCGAACCGGTAATGCCGGGAGTTTCGTTTGTTGAGCCAGGCGATGCGGCTGAGCTCGCTGCTGCCGTATCACCGGAGCGGACCGCCGCGATCATCGTCGAGCCCGTGCAGGGCGAGGGCGGCGTGAAGCCGCTCAGCACCGAATACGTCCAGCTCCTGCGCGAGACGGCAGATCGCGTGAATGCGGTTTTGATCTTCGACGAAGTGCAGTGCGGCCTGGGACGCACGGGCGCCCTGTTCGCGTATGAGAAAGTGGGCGTCGAGCCCGACATCATCACACTGGCCAAACCACTCGCGGGTGGATTGCCCATGGGAGCGATCCTGCTGAAAGAACACATAGCACAGGCAGTCAAACCGGGAGATCATGCGACCACGTTCGGTGGCGGACCATTGGTCAGCACCGTGGCGCTCTCGGTCCTGAATCGTATTGCCGAGCCTTCGTTCCTGCAGAGCGTATCGGCCAAGGCCGACCACTTGGCCAATCTGCTAGGTCGTTTGCTGGCGCTTCCGGCGGTCAAGCAGGTGCGTGGCATCGGTCTTATGTGGGGCGTCGAGCTGGAAGGCGATGCCGCGCCGGTTCAGCAGAAGGCGCTCGCGGCGGGACTGCTGGTTACACTCGCCGGTCCCTCGGTCGTGCGGCTGCTGCCGCCGCTCACCATCACGATGGACGAGCTCGAGCGCGCAATCGAGCTGTTGCACGGAGCACTGGCGTGAGGCAACTGGTTCAGCTTCAGCAGTCACCGCAGGCAACGCCCCGTCCGGCATTGCAGATCGTCGACGGAACGATCGGCAAGGTTGCGCCGCAACAAGTCACGATTCGACGCGCACGGCTGGACGATGTAGACACGATGTATCGTTTGCTGGATGGCTACGCTCGTCAGGGCCTGCTGCTGCCGCGCCGCATCCAGGACGTGTACCGCAACGTACGCGAATTCATCGTCGCGGTGGACGAAAATGAAGCAGTGGTTGGCTGTGGCGGCCTGCGGCTTTACACGCCGGTGCTCGGCGAGATCATCGCGCTGGCAGTCGACGAGCGTTGCCACGGCCACGGGGTGGGGCGGCGTATCGTCGATACGCTGATCAAGGACGCACGCGATCTCGACATCTGTCGTTTGTTCGCGATGACCCTGCAACCGGTCTTTTTCGAGAAACTCGGCTTCGAGCGGCAGAGCATTGCGCTCTTCCCGGAAAAGATCGCGATCGACTGCAGCGGGTGCGCCAAGCGGGCCACCTGCGCCGAAATCACCATGGTTCTGGATCTATAGTTCGCTCTGCGAAGGGAGATAAGAAATGTCGATGAAAGTGGTTCTCGCCTACTCGGGTGGTCTTGACACATCGATCATCGTGCCGTGGTTGCGGGAGAAGTATGACGCACGCGTGATCTGCGTTGCCGCTGACGTCGGGCAGGGCGAGGAACTCAGCGGTCTGGATGCGCGCGCAAAGCAGCAGGGCGCCGAGATGTGCATCGTCGAGGATCTGCGCGACCAGTTCACTCGTGAGGTGATCTGGCCCACGCTGCGTGCGGGTGCAATCTACGCGCGCAAGTATCTGCTTGGCACCTCCATGGCCCGGCCGATCATTGCGCGCCGTCAGGCCGAAATAGCAGTTGAGATGGGGGCAGACGCGGTTTCGCACGGTTGCACCGGCAAGGGCAATGACCAGGTGCGCTTCGAGCTGGGCTACGCCTCGTTTGCGCCGGGAATGAAGATCATCGCACCCTGGCGTGAGTGGGACATCCGCTCCCGTGAGGATGCGTTGGCCTATGCTGCCGCGCGCGGAATCACGGTGGCTGCGACCAAGGAAAAGATCTATTCACGCGATCGTAACCTGTGGCATGTGTCACATGAGGGTGGTCCGCTCGAGGACCCGGCCAACGAGCCGCAGGAGAACATGTTCATGGTGACCAATTCGCCGGAAAACGCACCGGATCGGGCGCAGTACCTCGAAATCGGTTTCGAGTCGGGCTATCCGGTTACCGTGGATGGCGAGGCGCTTTCCCCGGTGGCCATGATCGAAGTGCTGAACGAGATCGGCGGACGCCACGGAATTGGCCGTGCCGACATCGTGGAAGACCGACTGGTCGGAATGAAGTCGCGTGGCGTGTACGAGACGCCTGGAGGCACGCTGCTCTACACGGCGCATCGCGAGCTCGAGATGCTGGCCCTCGATCGGCGCACGCTGGCACTCAAGGATCAGGTGGCTGCTCGTTATGCAGATCTCGTGTACGAGGGACGCTGGTTTTCGACCGAGCGGGCTGCGCTCGATGCGATGGTCGACGCCACCCAGCGTGCGGTCACCGGCACGGTGAAGCTCAAGCTTTACAAGGGCAACTCGATCATCGCCGGTCGAACCAGTCCGTTCTCGCTCTACGATGAAGGCCTGGCTTCGTTCGGCGACGCCGGCAATTACGACCACGCGGACGCTGAAGGTTTCATTCGGTTGTTCGCGTTGCCGACCCGTGCGGATTCCCGTCAGCAGGACAAGCTGCTGAATGGTGCCACGGCAGGATCGTCCACAATGCCGGTCGAGCCGTCATTCGCCATCAAGCAGGGTGCGTAACTCATGACCACCGAGACCCTCGTGACCGAAGAACAACTGCGTGCAGTGCCCAGCTCACATCGCTTGTGGGGCGGACGGTTCGAGGGTGGACCGGCAGCCTCGCTCGAGGACCTGAATCGCAGTCTGCCCGTCGACCAGCGGCTTTGGCGTGAGGACATCGAAGGCAGCCGTGCCTGGGTGCAGGCACTCACCCGCGCCGGTGTGCTCACGAGAGAGGAAGCACGCCGGCTCGACGAAGGGCTGCTGGCCGTGGCCGATCGTTTGAGCAAGGGTATTCCAGCAGACGCGCAGGATGAAGACATCCACACGCTGGTCGAGCGCATGCTGTACGAAGAAATTGGCGACGTCGCCGGCAAGCTGCATACGGGTCGATCGCGTAATGATCAGGTCGCAACCGATACACGGCTCTGGGCAATGCGCGCATTGCGGCAGGTCGATGTGGAGCTTCGTGCACTGCAGTCAGCCATCCTGGAGCAGGCTGCGCGCAACGTGGACCTCGTGATGCCATCCTATACCCACCTGCGCCGGGCGCAGCCCGTGCGGGTCGCGCATTGGCTGCTCGGACATTTCTGGGCGCTGGATCGGGACCGCCACCGTCTAGCCAGCGACATTGAACGTGTGGCTACACTGCCGCTCGGTTGCGGGGCCATCGCCGGGTCAGGCTTTCCGGTCGACCGCACGCTGCTCAAGGAACTGCTGGGCTTTCGCTCCGTCACGCAGAACTCGATCGACACAGTCGGTGATCGCGACTGGATCTGTGAAACGGTGTTCGTTGCAGCCCTGCTGGGTGCACACCTGTCGCGCATCGCCGAAGACCTGATCATCTACTCATCAGAAGAATTCGGTTTTGTGCGCCTGCCGGAGGCGTACACGACTGGCTCGAGCCTGATGCCGCAGAAGCGAAACCCGGATGGCCTTGAGCTCGCTCGTGGCAAGGCCGCGCGCCTCGCGGGCGACGTGGCTGGCGCCCTCGCCATGCTCAAGGGCCTGCCGTCCGGATACAACAAGGACATGCAGGAGGACAAGGCTTTGCTGTTTTCTGCTGTCGACGCGCTGCTGTTATTGCTTCCGCCGACGCGTGAGACCATCGCCGGCCTGCAGTTCAACACTGGAGCGCTCTCCGCCGCGCTGGCCGACGAAACATTGCTGGCTACCGATTTGGCGGAAGAACTGGTTCGGCGCGGCGTTCCGTTCCGCGAAGCACACGGGTTGATTGGCCGCGTGCTGCGCGAAGCGGATCAGGCTGGCTGTGCGCCATCCGCGCTGCCGGAAAATGTGCTGCGTGCAATTCACGTAAAACTCGTGGAGCCAACGCGGGTTGCTCTTACCGCGGAAGCCTCAGTGGAAGCGCGGACAGCATATGGCGGGACATCGCGTTCGGCTGTCACCGCTCAGATACTCGAGGCGCGGGCGAGCATTGCCTCATGAAACGAACTCGGGCGAGCATTGCTTGGTGAAACGAACTAAGGACGAGGATGAGGGGGAAGGGGAAGGATTCGAGGGGTAGGGAGGGATTGGGGAGAGGTGGAATCACCTGCCGAGGGAGAGGTCGGTCCACCGAGGGAGAGGTCGGTGCGCCGGGTGAGGGTCTGGCATTTAGCGGCGGTGGCCGTCGAAACGTTTGATCAATCCGAAAAGCATTCGGGCGATTTCATCGAGGAGCGCGAGAAGGGGCTCAACTTCGGCTCTCGTGACGTAACCGAGGCGCCAGGCTTTTTCGAGATTGATTGCGGACTCTTCGGCTTCGCGTTTGGCTGTGCGGTAACGGTCAACCATCATTTTCGGCCGGTCTTCTGAAGCACCCTCGCCGATATTGCTGGGAACGGAGTTGCTGCTGCGTTGCAGCTGAGAGGCTAAATCGCGGTCGCGGAACCGGATTTTATCGATGATGGGCGCAACCAAAACGCTGTACTGCAACGCCTTCTCATGCACCAGCAGCCTTTCGAATTGAAACGGCATGTATCACTCCAGGAAAAGAGCCGATAAAGGGATCGGCACACGAGGATGGCCGGTTTACCGGGGCAGTCCGATAGCGCAATAAGCCAACCTCTCCCTCACCTCTCCCACCCCTTCCCCTCGAACCTTTCCCGTTCCCCACACCCTCCTCCTCGTCCTTGATCTGTAAACGCGGTAATGCTCCCTAGGCATGGGTGTTGCACTCGCGGCGGAAGAGACAGGAATTTGGGAGAGCTAAGCGTGAAAAACCCATTCAGTACCAAGGAACTCTCTGAGTCAGTGCGGCGCAGAGTGGAACTGGCCATTGCGGTTGCGCAGGAGAGGCTGCTGGCCACGCACGTGGACCACGCACTCAGCCTGATTCAGCTGGTTGGCGAGCGGGTGCCATTCGAGAACGCGCTCGCGATGTATACGCGCCTCCTACGGCTTTCCGACGATGAAGCGCGGGTAATCACTACTCGTGCGCTGGCGATCCTCGGTGAGCGCGCGGCATCGACGGCTTCGTGGCCCGAGCTGATCACGGAAGCGGAAATGAAGGAGGCCACCGAGGAAGGCGGCCGACGCAACCTGATGAAGACGGTGCGCCAGCGGCTACGCGGACGGGTGCATGAGGATTTGCGAAAGCTGGTCGAATTGGCGGCGGCCCGGACCGAGGTCGCACTGTTGAATACACATGTCGAGAATGCGCTCAACTTCGTGGAGCTGCTGGAGGCAGAGCAGAGCATGAATGACGCGGTCGAACTGTACCTCGAGGCGCTGGAAGTGCGTGAAAGCATTGCCGAAGTAGCATACTATCTGACACTGACCCGGCTGGCGGAGAAACATTTGCCTTCGGCCGGCACCGGCAACCCGGACGCCGGCAGCGCTCGAATCAAACAGTCCATCAGCTGATTCTCAGCCACCCCGAGAAAGCCTCCATCCGACGTGTTTCGGCGGGGGCTTTTTGCTTTTGCGCCGGTTTTCGACCGGGGCTACATTGGCCCCCTCAAACCCGGTGCTCACTACGACTTCAGGGGTCATGGCGAAGGTAATGCATACACCCACTGCACCGATACGCGATATCCAGCTTATGCGTGATCGCGCAACATCGATTCGCAAACACATCGTCGAAATGCTGGCCGCTGCCGGGAGTGGACATCCAGGAGGTTCGTTATCGGCGGTCGAGATCGTGACCGCGCTGTATTTCGGCGGCTTCCTGCGCTACGACGCGGACAATCCGGAGTGGCCCGATCGGGACCGCTTCATCCTGTCAAAGGGTCACGGCGTACCGGTGCAATATGCAGCGCTGGCCGAAGCCGGTTTTCTTCCCGAATCGGAGTTGAAGACGCTTCGCCGAATCGACAGCCGGCTCCAGGGACATCCGGTGCTGGGTACGGCGCCGGGCATCGAAGCCTCGACCGGATCGCTGGGACAAGGCTTGTCGATTGGACTGGGGATGGCTCTCGCCGCCCGGCTGGACGGCAAGGACTGGAACGTGTTCGTGCTCCTGGGTGACGGTGAATGCCAGGAAGGCCAGGTCTGGGAAGCAGCCATGGCAGCCGGACATCATGCGCCGGCCAACCTGATCGCGATCGTCGATTACAACAAGTTCCAGTTGGATGGTGCGATCGCCGACATCATCGACATCAGTCCGCTGGCCGACAAGTGGCAAGCGTTCGGCTGGGATACGACCGAGATCAACGGTCACGATCTGGGCCAGGTTACCGATGCGTTGGAATGGTCGCTATCGTGCCGTCGGCCGGCCTGCATCATTGCGCACACCGTGAAGGGGCAGGGCGTGAGCTTCATGGAAAACCAGAACGCGTATCACGGTGTCGCGCCAACGGAGGAGGAGCTCGCGCGCGCGCTGGCTGAACTCGACAGCACGCTGCAGCGGGCGGAAGCGTCGATCGAGCGGAGCGGCTCAGCTGCGCGAAAGGCGGGAACGTGAAGGCGATCTATCCCGGCCTCACGCTGGGCAAAGCGACGCGCGATGCGTATGGAGAGGCACTGCGCGATCTGGGTCGCTTGCACGATGAGATCGTGGTGCTGGATGCCGACCTGGCCAAGAGCACCAAGAGCTTTGCCTTCGGCGAAGCGTTTCCGGATCGCTTTTTCAATGTCGGCATCCAGGAAGCCAACATGGTGGGCATGGCTGGCGGAATGGCCAGCGCCGGCAAGGTACCGTTCATCTCGAGTTTTGCCGCATTCGTGATCCTGAAAGGATTCGACCAGCTGCGCATGGCGGTTGCTTATCCGCAGCTCAACGTCAAAGTAGCAGGCAGCCATGGCGGCATCTCGATTGGCGAGGATGGCGCCAGCCAGCAATCCGTGGAAGACATCGCGCTGGCCTGCAGCCTTCCGGGCTTCACGGTTTGTGTTCCCTCGGATGAACACCAGATGCGCGCGGTGGTGAAAGCGGCGTATCGGCATAAAGGTCCGGTTTACATTCGTTCGGGCCGACCCAAGGCACCGCTGATCTACGATGCCGAACCGAAGGAGTTCGGGTTTGGCAAAGCGCAACGGCTGCGCGAAGGCAACGACGTTACGATCATCGCGAATGGGATGCTGGTGGGAGCGGCGCTGGTTGCGCACGAGCGGCTGCGCGTTGAGGGGATACAAGTCCGCGTAGTCGACATGGCGTGCGTGCAGCCGCTCGATGAGGATGAGATTCGGCTGGCCGCGCTCGAGACTGGTGGCATTGTCGCCGCGGAAGAGCATCTCGTGCATGGCGGACTTGGGGCCCGGATCGCGCAGGTCGTGGTGCGGGTTCAGCCAGCGCCGATGGAGTTTGTCGGCCTGAATGGGTATGCCGAAAGCGGCGATCCCGAGGCGCTGATGCGGAAATATGGCCTGACCGCCGATCACGTGATTGCAGCAGTGAGACGATTGTTGACGCGCAGAAACGGAAAGACTCATTGAAGCGAATCAAGGAAATCTCGCCGGAAGTTTGCTAGTTGAGCGATCGCGAGAGCCAAAAGCGTGCGGCCGCCGAACGAGCAGTCGAGCTGGTGCAATCTGGAATGCGACTGGGTCTCGGCACCGGGTCGACTGCTCGTCACGTCCTGGACGTGATTGGCGAACGGCTACGGAATGGTGATTTGCGCGATATCGTCGGTGTGGTGACCTCACGCACAACCGAGAACCAGGCGCGTGCACTCCACATTCCAATTCGGTCCTTGGACGAGGTCATCCATCTCGACCTGGCCATCGATGGTGCCGACGAAGTCGATCCCCAACTCGACCTGATCAAGGGGCTGGGCGGCGCACTGCTCTGGGAGAAAATCGTGGCGACCGCAGCGGAACGCTTCGTGGTCGTGGTCGACGACTCGAAATTGGTGAAGCAACTCGGTGAACGGGCGCCGATTCCGGTGGAAGTGGTCCCGTTCGGCTACACGACGCACGTGCGCATGGTCGAACTCGACCTGAACGGGACGGCGGCGCTGCGGAAGCAATCAGACGGAAGCCCGTTCGTGACCGACGGCGGCCACTACATTCTGGATTGCCGTTTTCCTAACGCCATGGAGGACCCCGCCGATCTGGATGTCGCTTTCAAGAGCAGAGCCGGCGTAGTCGAGACCGGGCTGTTTTTGAATCTGGCGACGAGCGTGATTGTGGCCAGCGCTGATGGCGCACGCACAATCCAGGCAGCGGATCGATGAGCGCAGTGAAGATCGCGCCGTCGATTCTGTCCGCGGATTTTATGCGCCTGGGCGAGCAGATCGCGGAAGCGGAAGCCGCAGGCGCGGACTGGGTCCACGTCGATGTGATGGACGGCAACTTCGTTCCGAACATCACGATCGGCGTGCCGGTCGTTGCTGCGCTGCGTAAGATCACCAGGCTGCCGCTCGACGTTCATTTGATGATCGATCAGCCTGAGCGACACACGGATGCGTTTGTCGATGCTGGTGCCGATTACGTGACCGTGCATGTCGAGGCCGCTACGCATCTGCATCGCACGGTCCAAAGCATCCGCGAGCGCGGCGCGAAGCCGGGCGTAACCCTGAACCCGGCAACGTCTCTGCACACGCTCGCCGAAGTACTGCCCTATGTTGACCTCGTGCTCGTGATGAGTGTGAACCCTGGGTTTGGCGGGCAGAAATACATTCCGACCAGCGCGGCAAAGATCGCCGGAGTACGCGCTCTGTTGGATGAGCGCAACCTATGGGGCGTCGAGCTGGAGGTCGACGGAGGCGTATCGCCGACCACTGCAGCCGAGATCACAGCCGCGGGTGCTTCCATACTGGTGGCGGGAGCCGCAGTGTTCAATCAAACCGGCTCGGTAGCCGACAACATCGCTGCGCTGCGTAAGGCTGCCGCGCGTTGAAGGCTCGCAGTCACCGGCGTGAGATCGTGGATGCCAGTCAGGCCACGGAAGCTTCGTATATGCTCTGGATCGCCTGGTCGAGCGCGCGGTTGAACTCCTCATCGCTCTGATCCGCGCTCAACCCTTCGGTCAACGCTCGAGAGAAACTAGCGACCACTCCGGGATTGCGCGCGAGCTTCAGATTGGCTTCATCGCGACTGTAGCCGCCGGAGAGGGCCACGACTTTCAGGACTTTCGGGTGCTCCACGAGCTCGCGGTAGAAATTGTCTTCTTCCGGCAGTGTCATCTTGAACATCACGGTCTGGTCATCGGGAATCGACTCGAGTCCGGCGAGCAGATACTGCTTGAGATACTGCTCGGACATCGCCTTGTAGGGACTCTTGATGTCGACCTCGGGCTCCAGGATGGGAACGAGTCCAGCGGCTAGAATCTGGCGACCGACGTCGAACTGCTGGTCCGCGATCGATTGTATGCCGCCGGCGTCGGCCTTCAGAATCACCGAGCGCATCTTGGTGCCGAACACGCCCTTTTCGCGCGCGTGGGCGAGCAACCGGTCCAGATCCGGCATCGGCTTCATGAGCTGAACGCCGTTGGCCTCGGCGATCAGTCCTTTGTCCACTTTGAGGAACGGTACAACGCTTTTCACGGACCATAGGTAATCCGCGCTGCCGCGCCTTTCGATATCGCGATCCATCGTATTCTCGAACAGGATCGCGCCCATTACACGATCGCCATCAAAAGCCGGACTCGTGATGATGCGCGTGCGCATCTCGTGGATGCGATCGTACATCTCCGGCTCGTTCTTGTACGCGCTCTCGTCGAGGCCGTAAAGCTTCAGGGCTTTGGGCGTGCTGCCGCCGCTCTGATCCAGAGCCGCAATGAATCCGTCCCCAAGCCGGACTTTGTTGAATTGTTCGCGATTCATGGCCCTTACTCGGTAGCTCAAAGGTCGATCCTCATTGGGGTGTACGCACCGGTCGCCCCGAAGGAATCTAGGAAAGATAAGCCAACACGCGCCAACCCTGAGCGTCGCACTAGTTGGGGGTGCCGCCATTTTCAATCAGGCGGTCTCGGTGGCGCACAACATCGCTACGCTCCGAAGCGCCGCCGGCGGCAGGCCTTCCACGCGCTAACGCGTTTCACTGCGCCCGTGTGCTGGGCGTCATCTCTCGTGTAAATGAATGCATCCAGGTGGCGCGGCCAGGAGGCGATCATGTTGCCGTAGCCGAGCGGTCGCGCCATGATCGGAGCGTCGAGCCAGCCGCCACCAACGGCTCGCGTACGCAGGTCCAGAAATGCGTTCGTGAGCCCGGCCTCGTTGAAGTGCCATTCCAGACTTGGGAATTGTGCCTGGGGAAGGGTGATTGGTGCGTTGAACCAGGTCCCGGCCGCGCCAGCGTAAGCCGTAAAGCCGATCACGTACATCGAATTGTCCAGGCTCTGCGCTGCAACGTTGCCCATGGTCATCAGCGTACGAGAAAGTGGGATTCATCGTATCGATGCCATCGAGCTCGCGAGCGATGTGATAGGTAGCGGCCCAGACGATGATCTTTCGGGCAGGGAAGCGTTCCTTCGCGAGCCAGATCAGGTGGGAACCCATTCGTGGTCGCGCCGGTTGCCGGACTCACGATTGGCTGCGCCCAGCCGGGCGTAGTTCACGGTATTGGCGGCCTGGTCCACACTTCCTGCCAGCACCTCGTTCCAAAGCCTCGCGTCCGGGACATTCGCCGTAACCATGCCGGTCACTGTGTTGCGCACAGTAGTCAGCACCTCATTGAATCGCGCGCGTACGGCATCGGACGGCACCGAGGTGATCCAGCTGCCCGCGATCAGTCCCTGCAGTGACGTGCGGAAGGTCAGCCAGGAAGTATCCTGAAGCGAGCCTCCGCGAGTGAGGAAGGACTCCAGGTCGGTCACGAAGGACTCGCGCGATGCGGTGCCCGTGAACTGGAGGTCGAAGCCGGCCAGCTCGAGCGGCCGTGTCCAGCGCGCAGCCTGCTCGATGTAACTGATCAACGGCTGGAACTGCTGGCTGCCAGTCCAGATCGAGAACACCGAGCGTCGAACGGCGATCGCAGCAGGTTCCCCCGCGGCCAGTAACCGCCATGACTTGTCTACGTCGTAGAGGCCGCTCTCGAAGGCGAGGACATCGAAGCCCATTTCCTGATGCAGGAATTCGATGAGTCTGGTCTTCAACAAAAAGACCGCCCCATCGCCGTGTGACTGTTCGCCCAACAGGACAACACGTGCGTCACCAATGGCGGCCTTGAGCGGCATGAGGTCGCTGAAATTCGAATTGCCGGGAGCTAGGCTCGCCAGCGGGAACGCATTCGTCCTCAACCAATCGACGCGTTCCTGCACCTCTTCAAAACCGGTGTCGTCGGCGGCTTCCGGTCGGGGCTGCAAACAGCGAGCAGAGACGCGGCAAGAGCGGCTAAAAGACTGATGCGGGCAGAAGCGTGGCGCATGCACCGGCTCCGTGGTGGAAGCTCGCACTGTGCTGCCGGCAGCCGTGAAATGTTTTCGTCGGTTGGGAACCAGCTATCGTCACGGTCGCATATTGACGTGGTAACTACTGGTGACTACCTTGGAGCATGCGAACTGTCGGCGTAAAAGTGCTGAAAGCACGATTGTCCGAGTACTTGCGCGCGGTCCGGGCCGGAGAAACCGTTCTAATCACGGATCGTGAGCAGGTGGTGGCTGAGTTGTGTCCGCCACGCCGGCACCAACCGCGCGGTGACGAATTGCTGGAAACGCTGGATGCACTCTCGGAGGCGGCAGAATTGAGCCTGCCCGGACCGGTTAAAGCGGCCGATTGGAAACCGCGCGGACTAGGGTTGCCGGCTGGAAGTGCAAACCACCTCCTGGACGAGCTCCGCGCGGACCGTTGAAATGGCGCGGATTGTCTATCTCGATACTTCTGCAGTCCTGCGTGCGGTGCTGGAATCTGGTACGACACCGGATATCGATGCAGCGCTCGGGAGCGCGCAAGTTCTAGTCACATCGCGACTGTCGCTGGTAGAAAGTGCACGCGCGCTGCTGCGCCTGCGAATCGATGGTATGGCCACGGAATCGCAGATTGCGTCGGCTGCGCGCGAGATCGATTCAATCTGGGCACGCTGTGCGATCTGGGAACTGACGCGCAGCATATGCGAGCTGGCTGCGCAAGCCGCGCCGACGTTGCGCGTACGCGCGCTCGACGCGATTCATCTCGCCACGTATTTGAACGCTCGCCGGCGACTGGGTGAAATCGACTTGTTGACCACAGACCGTCGTTTGGCGGAGGCTGCGGGTCTCTAAGTCGCGTTCACCAATCAGTAGCCCTGACCGCAAAATCTGAATAACTTATTTCGAACAAACGATACGGCCGGGGTGGCGGAACGGCAGACGCAGCGGACTTAAAATCCGCGGACCGAAAGGTCGTCCGGGTTCGAGTCCCGGCCTCGGTACTCTCTAATCCTCGCGGCAGCTCACATTCGTCCCTCGAACCTGGCCAGGACGCTGCGCACCTTGGCGATCAATTGCTTTGGCGTGTAGGGCTTGGGCAGAAAACGCTCCGGATCAATCGACTCGCCGGCTGCAACCAGATCAGCCAGGTCGTATCCGGACGTGAAAAGCAACCGGTCCCGAGGCACGGATAGACTCAACACCCCCGCCCACCCGTCCGGCAACACGACGTCCGAAATGACCAGGTCGAAGCTGTCACCGCGTTCGAGCGCCTGCCTGGCTTCCTCCAATGTGTCAACACCGAGAACCGCGTGACCTTCACCCAGAAGCAGATTGGTGGCCAAGGCGCGGAGCTTGTGATCGTCCTCGACTATCAGCAAGCGGAGACCGGAGTCATGTGTCATATCTGCTCCCGATGTTCGACCCTCCATCATGAACTGAGCACATTCTCGCCTGCATGCGTGCGAAAGCTGGCGTGCCGGCGCTGGTTTGCGAAAGTGGGCGAGAGGGGGCAACTTGGGTGCCGGCCGCCGGGCAGTTCCAAGGACTCGCGGACGTATCCGCGGACCGCAAGGTCGTCAGGGTTCGAACCCCTGGCTCGGCTCTTTCCAAGACAACAATGGAATTCGTTCTATTCGCGCTGGGTGTTGCCGGCTTTCTGGCTGCGCTGCGGCGACTCATGCATGCGGGCTTCCGGCTGCTGAAAGGCAGCGTGAATGCCTTTGTCACGCGTGAGATCGCGACTGCGCGTGCGCAGCGTGGCGATATCACCGGCCTGGCCGAAGCCGACAGCCGCCGCAAGAGCGCCCGCAAAGCCCGCCTGCTTGCTTTGCTGGCGGTGGCCGCTTGGAGTGCGGCACTGATTGTACCGCTGTTCACCCCCGTGGCCGGCACAGCCTACGCGATCTACTCGGTGCTCTGGCTGCTGCCCCAACGCCGGCGGCTGGCGCCGTGATTCGCGTCACCTTCCTGGGTACGGCGGCCAGCCGGCCCACGGTGGGCCGCAACGTCAGCTCTCTGGCGATTGCGCGCGCGGGTGAGCTGCTGCTCTTCGACTGCGGCGAGGGCACGCAGCGGCAGATGATGCGGTACGGCACCGGCTTCGCGCTGGACGACATTTTCTTCACCCACATGCACGCCGACCATTTCCTGGGCGTGATCGGACTCCTGCGCACGATGGGGTTGCAGGGGCGGGAAACGCCGATGCGCTTGTGGTGTCCGGAGGGCGGCAAGGAGATCCTGAATGAGGCCGTGCACCTGGGCGTCGAGCGGGTACCGTTCGAGATCCAGATCCAACAGGTCGAGCCGGATCAGCGACTTCCGCGCGATGGTTACGACATCGTCGCCTTCAAGGTGATTCATGGCACACGCTCGCTGGGGTTTGCGCTGATCGAGCACGAGCGGCTGGGCCGGTTCGATGTGGATCGCGCACGAGCGCTCGGTGTGCCCGAGGGTCCGCTCTTCGGCAGGCTGCATCGCGGCCAGAACATTGAAGTGGATGGCCGCATCATTGCCCCCAACGATGTGGTCGGTCCAGCGCGGGCCGGCCGGCGCATTGTGTACAGCGGTGATACCCGGCCGTGCCGGGCTACGCTCGAGTACGCGCGATTGGCAGATCTGCTGGTGCACGATGCCACGTTCGGCGATGAAGAAAGCGAGCGCGCCCGTGACACCGGACACTCGACCGCACGTGAAGCCGCTGACATTGCAAAAAAGGCGGGAGTTCTGCGGCTGGCGCTGACGCACGTGTCCAGCCGTTACGCCGACGACCCACGCGGACTCGAGCGAGAGGCACGCGAATTGTTTCCGCAGGCGTTGGTGGCGTACGATGGCATGCAGCTCGAGATCCCTTACCAGGATACGGACACGTGACCGTCCTCGAGGTGCCCGGCGACAAGTCGATATCCCATCGCGCGTTGATTTTGAGTGTACTCGCGAGCGGCACGAGCAGAATCGAAAACCTGCTGACCGGCGAGGACTGCGCCTCGACCGCGGGCGTGCTGCGAGCACTGGGCGGCAGCATCCCCGACCTGCACGCGGGTATGCTGGAAGTGCGCGGGATCGGGCTGCGCGGTTTGCGATCGCCGGATCAAACCCTGGACTGTGGCAACAGCGGCACGACCGCGCGCCTGCTGGTCGGCGTTGGCGCAGGTGCGGGCGTGAGCGCGGTTTTCGATGGAGACGCATCCCTGCGCACGCGGCCGATGCGAAGAGTGACCGATCCGCTTGCCCAGATGGGCACGCAGTTCACTGAGTTGGGCGAGCCTGGCCGCCTGCCTATTCAGGTCACGGGCGGCGCCCTGCGGGAGATCGAGTACCGAACGCCGCATGCATCAGCGCAGATCAAGAGCGCACTGCTGCTGGCCGGACTGGTCGGCGGCGTACACGTCCGCGTCATCGAGGCGTTTCCATCGCGCGATCACAGTGAACGGATGCTGCGGGCGGTTGGCGTGCGCATTGAAGAGACCACCGATTCCAGTGGACAGCACACCATCGATCTCGAACCTCGCGAGGTCATTTTCCCACTCGCAATGAAAATCCCGGGTGATCTGTCATCGGCGGCCTTCCTGATCGCCGCTGCAGTACTGGGTGTTTCTGGCGAGCTGACCATAAGAGGCGTGGGCGTGAATCCGACGCGCACCGGTTTCCTGGACGTAGTTCAAGCGATGGGCGGCAACGTTGCTCTGGAGAATGAACGCGTGGAAATGGGTGAGCCGGTCGCGGACATTACCGCAGCGCCGTCGTCGTTGCGCGGCGTCGAGATCGGTGGTGCGCTGATCCCACGCCTGATCGACGAGTTGCCGTTGCTGGCGGTGATGGCCGCACGCGCGGCCGGTACGACCACCATCCGCGATGCCAGTGAGCTTCGGGTCAAGGAATCCGATCGGCTGCGCGCCCTCGCGATGAATCTGGAGTCGCTCGGAGTGCGGGTAACTGAAACCGCCGATGGGTTGAGCGTAGAAGGAACTGCGAACCAGTTGCGCGGAACGGTGCAGACGCTGCTGGACCATCGCATAGCAATGGCGTTCGGCGTACTGGCGCAGGAGCGCGGCAATCAGATCCTGCTGGATGATCCGGACGTCGTACGCATCTCGTTCCCGCAGTTCTGGTCAGTCCTGCAACAGGCGCGTGCATGATCATCGCCATTGACGGCCCGGCAGGATCGGGCAAGAGCAGCACGGCAAAAGCAGTGGCTCAACAATTGGGCTTTCACCATCTCGACTCGGGCGCCTTCTACCGGGCATTGACGCACGCGGCTTTGAGCGCCGGTCTGCCCGCGGATGCGTGGGAATCGCTGACGGTCTCAGCGCTGAAAGCACTGAATATCGATTCGGAGCCGACGGAGGATGGCCACCGCTTTACGATGAACGGTCAGGACATTACGTCGTCTATACGATCGCCGGAGGTGAACGCACACGTCTCACACATGGCGCGCGTGCCGGCAGTGCGTGATTGGCTGCTCGGACAGTTGCGTTCCGCCGGATCGGAATGCGACCTGGTGGCCGACGGCCGCGACATTGGCACCGTCGTGTTTCCCGGCGCCGAGCTCAAGATATTCCTGACTGCCGATCCGGCCGTGCGCGCACGCCGCAGGCTCCTGGAGCGCGGCATCCAGCCGAATGATGACGAGCTGCTGCTGGAAGCTGACCGACTCGGTCAGCGTGACCGAATCGATTCAGAGCGTGAGATTGCACCATTACGGCAGGCTTACGATGCGATCGTACTGGACACGTCGGATCTCAGTCCGGCGGAACAGACGGCACGCATCGTAGACCTGGCCCGCAGCCGCGGAGCGTCCTGAGTGGACTCACCAGCGAATTTGCGCCCCGCCCAGCGACGCTGGAAAACATTGTTGGTGGCGGCCTGCCTGATCGCGGGCTGCGACTCCGAACAGAACGAAGCTGCAGACGTTGGTGCCGATGCGATCGCCGCCGAACCTGCGGACGACGTGCGTCAGGGCATCGTGTCACCCGCGGCCACGGGTTTTGCCTTCGTGCCCTGCGGGTCCAGCGACACGCTCCAGCTCGATTCGAGTGAGCCGCTGGTTTCGATCATGAGTGCTGTAGCAGACAGCGGCACCGGCGCGTTTGCGATCGCGCGGCTGGCCACACAAACCCGCGCGGACACCGTGTTCTTTGCCACGCGAGACCAGTTCGAGTGTCATTCCGACTGGAGCAGTTTCGAGTATCGGGCAACCGGCAGCAATCCAGGTTGGGTGGCCGAAGTAAAAAATTCAGCGCTGCACGTACGCAGGCAGAATGCGCGCGATACAATCGTGCAGGTCAGCCAGAGTCAAGGTCCGAACTTGATGTTTTCCGCGACCGATTCAGGAGTAGTCAGACTCGAATTGGCATGGCGGGCGTGCAGACCGGGTAACGGGGCGCACCACGCGTGGTCGGCGACGCTTACCATTGGCGGGCGAACCTTCAAGGGCTGCGCAGTCCCGGGGAAGCGGCGACCCGGGTAATCAGCGCCCGCTGGAGAGTGGTGACGTTCGCATGCGTGACCGGGGCGAATTGACCTAAAGGCCGGTCTCCCTTACAATTCCCCGTTCCACTGCGGCCGCGCACAAGGTGCGGTCGCCAGAAACCTCAACCCGCCGGCCATTCCCGCGGCCGCCGGCATTCCCTGGAGCCCGCCGTCATGGCACCACTCGATACCGACGCCACCCTTACCGACGATCAGGACCTCGACGTACCCGTCGCCGTCAAAACCAAGAAGAAGAAGGGCCCGGCCAAAACGCAGGCCCCACCGCGCATGGACTTCTTCGAGGAAGACGAGTACTCGCAGGAAGAGTACGATGCGATGCTCGAGATGTATGACGAAACGCTTTCCTCGATCGAAGAGGGCGAGATCGTCAAGGCGCGCGTACTGCGCGTTACCGACACGGCCGTGATCCTGGACGTCGGCTTCAAGAGCGAAGGCTCGATCTCGCGTGATGAGTTCCGCGATCCGGATTCGCTGCAGCCCGGTGAAGAAGTCGAGGTCTTCCTCGAGAACCTGGAAGACGCCGAAGGCGTGGTCGTGCTCTCGAAGAAGAAGGCCGATTTCCTGCGCGTGTGGGAGAAGATCAAACAGGCTTACGAGGAGAACGACAAGGTCCCGGGCATGCTGACCCGCAAGATCAAGGGCGGCGTCACGGTGGACCTGATGGGCGTAGATGCATTCCTGCCTGGCTCGCAGATCGCACTGCGGCGCGTGCCGAACATCGAAGACCTGATTGGTCAAACCTTCGAATTCAAGATCATCAAGCTGAACAAGCGGCGTCGGAACATCGTAGTCAGCCGCCGCGTGATCCTGGAGGAGGAGCGCGAGACCAAGCGCGAACAGCTGGTCAAGGAGCTGCTGGTCGGCCAGGTGCGGAAGGGCGTAGTCAAGAACGTGACCGACTTCGGTGCGTTCATCGACCTGGGCGGGCTGGATGGCCTGCTGCATATCACCGACATGAGCTGGGGCCGCGTAGGCCATCCGTCGGAGATCGTAGCGATCGGCGATGAGCTGGACGTGAAGGTCCTCGACATCGATTGGAACCGCGAGCGCATCTCGCTCGGGTTGAAGCAACTGCTGCCCTATCCGTGGAAGGACATCGAGCGGAAGTATCCGGTCGGCGCACGTGTGCGCGGCAAGGTGGTATCGATCACCAACTACGGTGCCTTCATCGAGCTCGAGAAGGGGGTCGAGGGCCTGGTTCACATCAGCGAGATGTCCTGGACCCGCAATGTGAAGCACCCATCAAAGCTGGTTGCGATCGGCGATGAGATCGAAGCGGTCGTGCTCAAGGTCGATCGTGATGATGAGAAGATCTCGCTCGGCATGAAGCAGATCGAAGAGGATCCGTGGCTGGCGCTGCCCGTGAAGTACCCGATCGGGACGCGGGTCACCGGCAAGGTGCGCAATCTCACATCGTTCGGTGCGTTCGTAGAGATCGAGCCGGGCATCGATGGCTTGATCCACATCTCCGACATGAGCTGGACCAAGCGCGTGCAGCACCCGTCAGAAGTCGTGCGTAAGGCGGATGACGTCGAGGTGGTCGTGCTGGGCGTCGATCCGGAGAATAAGCGGATCTCGCTCGGACTCAAGCAGACCACGGACGATCCGTGGGAAGACATCGCGAAAGAGTACACGCCCGGACGCGATGCCGAAGGCAAGGTCGTGCGCCTGGTGGAGGACGGTGTGGTGGTCGACCTCGGCAACGATATCGAAGGCTTCGTGCCGCGCAGCCACGTGCCGATCCAGAAGGGCGACCTGGCGGATCAACTGCGATCTGGCCAGCAAATGGATTTGAAAGTGATCGAGTGCGATGTCACCAACCGGCGCATTGTGCTGACGGTCACCCACATCCACGAGCCACCGCCGGAAGCCGAGCCGGTGAAGGTCGAGGTGCCGGTGCCGTCACCCGAGGAGATTCCGGCGATTATGCCACCGGAGGAGTAGACGCTCCGGTAACGATCCTGCAAAACGCCGCCGGGCTCAACCCTGGCGGCGTTTTGCATCCAGCGAAGGAAAGCTTGCTCCAGTGTCATTCACGTTGGGAGATCAGTACCTTCGACTCGCCACGAGCGAGGAGAGCAATGAGCAACGTCGTGAGTCGTGGGCGAGGGTTTCAGCGTTTATTACTGTCTGGCGCCGTGCTGATTGGGCTGCTGATCCTGAACGTGGTGTTTGCGCGTCCGGACTACAACTGGGACATGCTGGCCTACGTAGCGATTGCGCACGAGTTGTCGGGCGATGCCGGGGCGACCGCGCATCAGCGTACGTACGAGCAGCTGCGCACGCGTGTGTCAGCCGCCGATTACCAACGGCTGACCGAGTCGAATTCCTATCGGGCCCTGGTGGCGCGTGACGCACAGGCATTCAGCCAGCAACTGCCCGGGTATCGCGTCAAGATCGTGTATCCATGGCTGATCGCCCAGCTCGAGACACGCGGGTTCGACCCATTCGATGCGAGCGAGTTGATCGCAAAGTTGGCATACGTCGCTCTCGGGCTGGTCGTGATGGCTTGGCTCGGGACCTTTCTGCCGGCGCTGCCTGCGGTGATGGCAGCCTGGCTGGTCATGAGTCTGACCTTCATGCTCGACCTGGCCCGCCTGTCGACGCCCGACGCGCTGTCGACGCTGGTCGTAATGACCGGCCTGTTTCTTACATTTCACGCTCGCCGCTACGCTGCCGCCTTGGCGCTGCTGATTGCCGGCATCGCAGTGCGTCCGGACAATGTGGTTTGGCTTGCTGCGGTCGGCGCCATTCTAGTCTGGCGTGTGCGTGCAAACAGACTGGTAACAGGGACGGCCGTGGCCAGCGGCGTCGCATTGGTCTGGCTGCTTGGCAGGTGGGCAGGAAGCCCGAGCTGGGCAACGCTCTTTCACCATGCGTTCGTCGGCTTCGTACCCTATCAACTGGACGTACCGCCCACGCTTCAATTGCCTGACTATCTGCGCGTGTACCTGCGCGAGAGCCATCCGGCCAACCTGCCGCCGTTCCTGCTTCTGTTCGCGCTGGTTGGAGGACTCGTGTTCTGGGTGCGCCTTCGGCTTCTCGGCAAGCAGGATTCCTGGGTCGAATTACTCGGCACGTCGGCGCTGTTTGGTCTGGGCCATTGGCTGATCTATCCAAATGACGATCGATTCTTTGCGGCGGCGTACCTCACGATCATGATTGCATTTGTGAATACAGCCTGGCTGCTGACCCGCCCGCGGCCGACACCCGTGGCCACCGTGTGAAACAACGCATCTTGCGGCACGCGCCTCGAAGCGTACTCGGATTTGCCCTCAGATGGGGCGTGAAGGTCGCGCTCGTACGATTGCGTCAGGTTCCGCGCGATGTACGCCCCCTGGGCGAGGGCAAACTCCGCGAAGGCGTCTGGAAACGCCGACCGAGCGCGGTCTTCACGCCCGTCCCGCCCCCCGAACTGGATCGTCCGCCCGCGCCAGTCGCTCAGATCGTGCGCCGTCGAACGGGTATCCTCCGGGTGCGTCGGCTGAGTCCGCGTAACGTAGGCCAGTGCTTCCGGCCGATCGTGCATCGTTGGCGGCTGTGCCCAGACGGCGCGTGGCGGGCGCAGACCTTGCGCCGCTGCATGAGATACAGCATTCAGGTCTTCACAGACGGCAGCAGTCATGTCTCCTGCCCCACAAAACGCGGAATGGAGCGTATGCCGCGTACCAAGCATTTACGCCGATGAATGCGGTCGACGCGCAGATTCCGACGCCCAGACTCGTGCTCCGACGCTGGCGCGTAAGCGACGCACCAATGCTCGCGCAGGCGATTGCTGCGAGCATCCCGGAATTGATGCGCTGGACGCCCTGGGTCTTGCCCGGGGCGCCGGCGCTGACCGTATTGGAAGAGCGGCTCGGCGCTTTCAGCGAGCAATTCGATCGGGGCGAGCACTTCATTTACGGCATGTTCGATTCGGCGCACTCACGCGTCATGGGTCAGGCGGGTCTATACAGCCGGGTTGGGCCGGACGCGTTGGAGATCGGTTACTTCGTCGCCACGCCGGAAGCGGGCAAAGGCTTCGCGACTGAAGCCGCGGCCGCGCTGACCCGAGTCGGATTCGAGCAATGCGGAGTTGCGCGAATCGAGATACGGTGCGATCCGGAAAACGCCGCCAGCAACAGGATCCCTGAACGGCTCGGGTATGCAGTGCGCGAGACGGCCGACCGCGATCCGTTTTTCCCGGGCGATGCCAGCCGACACCTGACGATCTGGGAAATGCATGCAAGGGACTTCACACGTGCTCAACAAGTGGGCACACCGTCCGGCATATCGGCTGGTCCGACGCGATAAACGCCATTAGCTTCCGCGCCCTATGACGATGAAGGACAAGCTCAAGCAGCTGGCGGAGCGGCGGCGTGCAGCCGAGCTCGGCGGCGGCGAAGCACGGCTGAAGACGCAACATCAGCGGGGCAAGCTTTCTGCCCGTGAGCGTCTCGACTTGCTGCTGGATGAAGGCAGTCTGGTCGAGCTGGACCGTTTTGTCACCTCGCGATCCAACGGCGCTGCCGACGAGAAAGTTCTCGGCGACGGTGTGGTCACGGGTTATGGCCTGATCCACGGGCGGCCGGTTTATGTGTTCAGTCAGGACTTCACCGTTTTTGGCGGATCGCTCGCCGAGGCGCACGCGGAGAAGATCGTCAAGGTGATGGACCTGGCCCTGAAAACCGGTGCTCCGGTGATCGGGCTCAACGATTCCGGTGGCGCGCGCATCCAGGAGGGTGTGGTCAGCCTGGGTGGCTACGCCGACATCTTCCTGCGCAACACGCTGGCGTCCGGCGTGATTCCGCAGATCAGCGCGATCCTCGGGCCGTGTGCCGGCGGAGCCGTGTATTCGCCCGCGATCACGGACTTCGTCTACATGGTGCGCGGAATCAGCTACATGTTCGTGACCGGGCCCAATGTGGTGAAGACGGTCACGCACGAGACGATCGACATGGAAGGGTTAGGCGGCGCCGATGTTCATGCCGGCACATCGGGCGTCGCGCAGTTTGCACATGACAGCGAAATGGAATGCCTGGAATCGATCCGTGTGCTGTTTACCTTCATTCCGCAGAACAACCGGGAAGACCCGCCGGCGCGCCCGACCGAAGACCCGTTCGATCGCGCCGACGAGGAGTTGCTCGACCTGGTGCCCGATGAGCCGTCCCGACCCTATGATATGCACGAGGTCATTCGCCGGGTCATCGATGATGGCGAGTTTTATGAAGTGCACCGCGATTTCGCGGCGAACATCATCGTCGGCTTTGCGCATCTGGGCGGGCATTCAGTGGGCATCGTGGCAAACCAGCCGGCGGTTCTGGCCGGCGTTCTCGACATCAACAGTGCAGTGAAGGGCGCACGCTTCGTCCGCTTCTGTGATGCCTTCAACATTCCGCTGGTCGTGTTCGAGGATGTGCCCGGCTTTCTACCCGGCGTTGCCCAGGAGCATGGCGGCATCATCCGTCACGGCGCCAAGCTGCTCTACGCATTCTGCGAGGCCACCGTTCCGCGCCTTACCATCATCACGCGCAAGGCGTATGGCGGCGCATATGACGTCATGAACTCGAAGCACATTCGCGGCGATCTGAACTTTGCCTGGCCGACTGCCGAGATCGCGGTGATGGGACCGAAGGGCGCAGTCGAGATCCTGAATCGCAAGGAAATCGCGGAGGCCAACGACGCCGCCGCCGCGACCCGGCAGCTGGAGCAGGCGTATCGCGAGCAGTTTGCGCACCCGTACATCGCGGCCGAACGCGGCTACATCGACGACGTGATCGATCCGCGGGAGACGCGTGCCCGGCTGATCAGCGGTCTCGACCTGCTGCGTCAGAAACGCGACAGCAACCCGCCGCGTAAGCATGGTAATATCCCACTTTAGACCGAGGCGACTGGAATGGCTGACGTAATCGATTACAAGGTATTCGGCGATGACATCCAGGTAGTGGAGATCGGCCTGGACACCGGCGAGGGTGTGCGTGCGGAAGCCGGTGCGATGCTCTACATGGAGAGCGGCATCGAGATGCAGACCGGTACCGGTGGCGGCATGTTCAGCGGCTTCAAGCGGATGCTGACTGGTGAAAGCTTCTTCATCACGACGTTCCTGTACAACGGACCCGGCAAGGGACACGTCGCGTTCGGTGCGCCTTATCCAGGCAAGATAATCCCGATCGATCTGGCAACCGTAGGCGGCACCTTCATGGTACAGAAGGACGGTTTCCTGTGCGCAGCCCGCGGCGTCGATATCGATATCGCGTTTACCAAGCGGCTCGGTGCCGGCATTTTCGGTGGCGAAGGCTTCATCCTGCAGCGGCTGTCAGGTCAGGGCCTCGCGTTCGTGCATGCCGGCGGTACCATCCTCAAGCGAGAGATGAAAGCCGGAGAGATGCTGAGGGTTGATACCGGCTGTCTGGTCGCGTTCGCGCCAACCGTGGATTACGACATCGCGATGATTGGCGGCTTCAAGAACGCGCTGTTCGGTGGAGAAGGGCTGTTCGTAGCGACCCTGACCGGCCCGGGCACTGTGTACCTGCAGAGCCTGCCGTTCTCGCGGCTGGCCGATCGTATCGTGGCTGCATCGCGAGTCGGCCGCACGGGTGAACAAAAGGGTGTAGCCGGAATTGGCGGATCGATACTGGGTGGGATCCTGCAGGGAGATCGGTAACAACAGGGCGGGGCGACCGCAGGGCGGGGGCGTGGGCGTGGGCGACACGCGATCCCGCCCCTCGTTTTTTCTTACTCACTGCCGCGCGACTGTTTCGGCGCAGCCGACGGGTACGCGCG